>JALUKS010000199.1:0-12060 GCA_027056465.1 Sulfurimonas sp. | reverse complement strand
ATATAATTGATTCGATTCAAAATCTACGTGCAGAAGATAGTTTTATTTTTCGACAAAATAAATTATCTTTATACAAAGGTAATGGTGAAGCTCGAAAATATGTCGGTAGCTACTTAGGTTCCAATGGTCAAAGATTAATTGATTTTTTTAATTACAATGATTGGGGTAATACCAAAAAGAATGGAAAAAGAGTTTATCCTATCATTCAAGAAAACTGTTTTTTTAGTAAAAACAATCTAAAAAAATATTTGGCTGATGCAAAAATTGAGTATCAAAAGCAAGAACAAGTTTATCATAATAATATTTCAAAAGACTTTGATAAGCATCTTGAAAAAATCAATGCATTAACGGATAATTTAGTAAAATTTTCAATTTATGATGTTTCAGATTTTATAGATGATAAAAAACAGAGTAGAGCATACATTCGTTCTGATGAAAAGATTTGGGATACTTGGAGAAAACTTATTCTACCTAATATTAGCTATTTGTCTATATTGAAATTATCTCCAGTAGATAAAAACAAAGAAAATATAATTTTTTATTTTAGAATTTTACTAGATTACCAGTTCAGGTCTATAGTTCATCCAAAACTTTCAGAAGAAATAAAAACAGTAAAAATTAAAAAAGAAATTTCTAAAAAATTTGCATCACGGGATGGTGCTCAAAAATATAGGAAACAAGTCATTGACCATATGCCACAATGTCCATTCACGAAAATATCTGATGAAAGATTATTAATTGCAAGTCATATAAAACCATATGCTATATGCATGAGTGAAGATAATCAGAAAGAAGCTAGGGATTTCTTAAATGGATTAGCCTTGTCCCCAACCTATGACAAGCTTTTTGATCAAGGATATATAACATTTTTAGATAATGGTGAACTCATATGTGGAACACAATTAACTCCTTACACATGGGAAAAATTGAGTATTAATCCAAATGCAAAAAATAAAATGAGAATTTATCCAGAAGAGAGAGAAAAGTATTTAAAATATCATAGAGATTATGTATTTCAAGATGATATAAATGATTTACTTTTATAAAAAAGTCGGCATATGAAAACCGACTTTACAAGGAAGAATGAAATTTTAAAACTTGAAATTTGAAATTTTGTATCTTAGAGTTACTAAGGAGAAGAAGTAACTCTATAAGATTTTTAGAAAGATAACTTGTTCTTAGAAATTTATCTCTGTTGTTAGCATATATGCTGTGCTTTTTGGAGATACTGTTCCTGCTGCATGATCGTTATCATCTACAGTAACATTAGCTACCCACTCAACATTTCTGTTCTGTTTCCAAGCTACACCAGCGATTTCTGTCTTTTTAGAATACTCTGTCGCACCACTTACAACATCTGGTGTCCAGTTGTCATATCTAGCGAATGCTTTGTACTGATGCTCAGAACCTATGCGACCCTCAACATTGAAAGTGTAACCATCACCAGAGCCATTAGAAACAGCACCTGTTGCAGTTGAGTTAATTGATGTATCATCTGATGTTACATATTGAGCTGATGCTAAGAATGCAGGCATATTAAAGACTGTATGAAAACCATAGAAGTGTAAATCATCATTATGATTTGTTATTGTATTAAGAGAATGTTTTTGGTTTAACTGACCAAAGAATGAAGCATCAAGATAGGTAGTTTTATCAGGATGACCATGTGTTCCAAGTAAGTGACCTGTAAATCTCCACTCTAAACTCATACCGTTAGAGTTTTGTGTTCCATGGTAACCTTCACCATTAAAAACACCGATGTCACTATCGAAATATTTTGTTCTTGTTTTCGCCATAACACCATAATCAGCAGAAGAGCTTATGTGTGCAGAGTTGTGATTTTCAATAAAAATTTCAGAAACACTTCTAAATAACCACGAGTTATGCTCTTCATAATCATGCCAAGGACGGTGAGCTAAACCTATCTCAAAACTTGTCGCTGGAAGCACTTCATTTAAGTTTAAGTAAGCATATTTTGCACGAACTACTAAACTATTTCCATCTACAGCAGTACTATTTTTTAAGTCCATAGTGATACGGTAGTAAGATTTAGGGTCATCTAAAAGATATGCTTTGAGTTGTAAATAACCACGACTTACTTTAAAAGCTTGATCAGACTCTTTAGCAGAATCAGTATAGTGAGTATTTTTATACCCTATAAAAGCTTGACCAGAGAACTTTAACTTATCAGCATGTGAATATACTGAAGTATCTGTTTTAAGAGCTGTGCGCCCCTCAGCAGCTTGAGTGAAAACTTGACCATTTTCATCTTGATACAATTTTGTAGCACTTGCATTTGCAGCTACTGAAGCTAATGTTAGCGCAGCTAAACTTGATAGAACGATTTTTTTCATTTTATATCCTGTGTGTAAATTTTTGTTGCCGAAATTATAGAACGGAACGATTACACTTTGATTACGCTTTACTTTTTAAATGTAACCAAAATGAAACCAATAAATTTTATAATTCCGCAACTTAAATTTTAAAGGTGTAACAAATGACAAAGATTGTAAAACTCGCTCTTGCGGCTTCAGTTTTAGCTGGTGGACTTAGTGCCAATGATGTAATTAAAGGAAGTGGAGCTTCTTTTCCTTATAGTGTTTATCAACAATGGATTAAAGCATACAACAAAGAGACTGGTATCAAGATTGACTATATCAGTGAGGGTTCTGGTGCTGGTATTAAGCACATCGAAGCGAGACAATCAAACTTCGGTGGAAGTGATAAGCCTCTTACTCCAAGAGTGTTAAAGAAGCATAAGCTTTATCAATTCCCAGCAGTTGTTGGTGCAATCACAATGGCATATAATGTTCCAAATCATAACGATGTAAAACTAAGCCGTGCAGCAATCGCTGAAATCGCTTTAGGTCACATCAAGTATTGGGATAACAAACTCATCACAATGAGCAACCCAACTGCAAACTTACCACACAAAAAATTAACATTTGTACACCGTTCAGATGCAAGTGGTACTACATTTAACTTTACTTACTACCTTGCAAAAAGTAACCTTGAGTGGAGAAAAGCATTTGGTGCTAAAAAGTCTGTAACTTGGGCTGGTGATCACCATATTGGTGGTAAAGGAAATCCAGGTGTTGCGACACTTATCAAACAGACTCCATACTCTGTAGGTTATATGGATTATGCTGATGCAAAATCAAATGGTATCGATATGGCAACAGTAGAAAATAGAGAGGGTTATTACATCAAACCAACTCTTAAAGCATTCCAACAAAGTGCTGCAAAAGCTAGCTTTGACCCACGAAAAAGCTTCTATGCTATCATCGCTGACCCAGCAGGTGCAAAATCTTACCCAATCGTAGCAGGAACTTTCATCCTACTTCCAAAAGAGCATAAAGCTATGGATAAAAAAGTAACAGCGTTTTATGACTGGTCATACAAAAATGGTGCAGATATAGCTTCATCTCTTGGTTATGTTCCATTACCAAACTCTTTAACAGATAAAATTCGTACTTACTGGAAAACTAACGGTATCAAGTAATACGTTTCATTTCTTCTTTCAGCTCCTTTTATGGAGTTGAATCTCCCCTGTGTAATCTCTTTGTAATCAAATTTTTATATAATACTCTTATCAAATTTTAATTAGGTTATTTTAATGGAAAAAATCTTTCAGAAGTTCGCCCTCTCTAGTGCTACTTTAGTCTTTATTATTCTCCTTGGGATTTTTATTACACTTTTTAATGCAGCGAGACCTGCCATTAGTGAGTTTGGTTTAAACTTTATAGGTGATAGTGCTTGGAACAAAGAAGTACCACTCACAACGCCAGAAGCGACAACACAGAAGAGTCTTGCACCAACTACTGTTTCGGATACAGATGATGAAACAGTCGATGAAAATGATTTTGGTGATAGCTCTGATGATATGATAATGGATGATGAGGAAGAGACCCCGACAAAAACTATCTATGGTGGCTTAGTACCACTTGTAGGAACTATCTTGTCAACGCTTATCGCACTTCTCTTTGCTATGCCTATCGCTATGGGTATCTCTGTCTTTTTAGCTGAAATCGCTCCGAAAAAGATCGCATCATTTGTGGGTGGTGCTATTGAACTGCTTGCTGCTATTCCGAGTATCATCTTTGGTATGTGGGGGCTTTACTACTTTGCTCCTATCGTTGCAGATCTCTTTGGTGGTTTTCAGGTCTCACTCCTTACGGCTGGACTGGTTTTAGGGGTTATGATTTTACCATTTATGGCAGCTATCACAAGAGACTCTATGAACACCACACCAGATATTTTAAAAGAGTCTGCTTATGCACTTGGTGCTACAAAGTTTGAGGTGATTAAAGATATTATTTTTCCTTTCTCAAAAGTTGGAATTATTGGCTCTGTTATCCTCTCTCTAGGTCGCGCACTTGGTGAAACTATGGCAGTAGCATTTTTAATCGGTTCTATATTTCAGTTACCCAACAAGATTACAGACCCGACTATCACCATCCCAGTTGCACTAGCTAACAACTTTGGAGAGGCAAGTGGACTTGGTATGAGTTCGCTCTTCTATCTTGCACTCATCCTCTTTATCATGAGTTTTGCACTTATCTCTGTTGCAAAATTCTATTTTTTAAGAAAGGCTAACTAATGAAAAGATTACTTATAAATAAGATAGTTTTAGCACTCTCTACAATCTCTGCTCTTATAGGACTTGCCTTTTTAGCATGGATTTTAGTAACGCTCTTTATGAAAGGTTTAGGCTCTTTTCACTTT
This sequence comes from Sulfurimonas sp., assembly GCA_027056465.1. GTDB lineage: Bacteria > Campylobacterota > Campylobacteria > Campylobacterales > Sulfurimonadaceae > Sulfurimonas. The sequence goes on along the minus strand of JALUKS010000199.1, from coordinate 7,335 downwards.
TCACTTTTTCTCAATGACCTTATAGATAATGGTCTTCGTAACCTTATCATAGGGCAGTTTATCTTAGCAGGTATAGCAAGTCTTATAGGTATTCCTCTTGGGATGGTCGCAGGTATCTACATCCGAGAGTATGGACAAGGTCGCTATGCAAATCTCATTAGAAACCTCAGTGATATTATGATGAGTGCGCCTTCTATCGTTATCGGTGCATTTGTTTATGCTGTTGTTGTCGTTCCAACAGGGCATACAAGTGGTTTTGCAGGTTCTATCGCTCTTGCTATCATGATGATACCTATCGTTATTGGGACAACAGATTCTATGCTTTCACTTGTTCCAAAAGAGCTACGTGAAGCAGGAATTGCACTTGGTGCTAGTAAATATAAGGTAATTTTTGATATTGTTATAAAATCTGCAAAAGTGGGGATTATGACAGGAATTTTACTCGCGTTTGCAAGAATTGTCGGAGAGACTGCACCTCTACTTTTCACTTCACAAACAAGTAACTACTTTACTCTTGACTTAACACATGCATTTCCATCTTTAAGTGTGAGTATCTACGATCTCGCTAGTGATGTGCAGACAAGCAGTAGAGATTTAGCTTGGGCAGCATCATTTATACTTACAGTTATGGTACTTGTTATCAACCTAACTGGTAAGTTTATTATTAGAAATAAGAAGTAAAAATTACTTCTTATTTGAACTACTCTTCGCTACTTTTTTAGTAACTACTTTTTTTGGAGTTGTTGCTTTTTTCACTACTTTCTTCGCTACATTTTTCACTGTTTTCTTTGCAGTCGCTTTTTTCTTTGTAGCAGCTTTAACTACTTTCTTTGTAACTTTTTTTGCTGCTTTTTTTGCAACTACTTTTTTAGCAACAGCTTTTTTTACTGCTTTCTTCGCGACTGCTTTAACTACTTTCTTTTTTAATACTTTTGCCATTGGTGGCTCCTTATAATTTGATGATTTCATTACTATTAGTAATAAATTATAGGTATTATATATTTTTTATGAATAAATGTCAATATTTTATGACAATAAGCTATAATAAAATATATATAAGTTACAATCTAATTACAAATACTTAGAAAGAGAGACACAAACATTGACTTTTATAGACTTTAAAAAACTTCTTCTTGATGCTGAGATAAGCTTACCAAAATTCTCAAAACTCATCAAAGTGAGTGAAAAAAACATTCAATCATACAAAAAAAAAGGTGAAGTACCAAATGCTATTGCTGTAGTAGCTAAATGTTTTGCCAAAATGCACTTGAGTGGTTTGGATTATAGAGATGAGATAGAGAGTCTCGACCTAAAAGCAAAAACAAAAAAAGGTGCAGGGTTCGCTAAAAAAAAGAGTGATGAACTCATAAAAGAAAATGTAATCCTTTAGTAATCTACCTATTATATAATCTTTTCTAGTTTATATAAAGGCAGTCAAATATGGATGGACTCTCAAAAAAATGGCAAGAAAGATTAGATTTGCTAGATATAGTATTTCAACCTATACTCAATATGCACACAGGTAAAACATACGCCGTGGAAGCACTTCTTAGAAACTTTAGAGATGCTGGTTTTAAATCTATATTTGAACTCTTTGACACTGCCTATGATGAAAATCTACTCTATGCTTTTGATATAGCACTTCGTGAAAAGACATTTAAAAAATTTACCACGATAGAAAATTATGAAGATATAAAACTCTTTTACAATCTTGACAATAGACTCTTTGAGATGCCAGATTTTACAGGTGGTAATACAAATAAAATACTTAAAAAATTAAATATTGCAAAAGAGAATCTCTGTTTTGAGATATCTGAACGCCACGAGATTTCTGATAACAGTAGTATGGAGAGAGTGCTTGCCCACTATAGAGATGAGAATTTTTTTGTAGCGATTGATGATTTTGGTACTGGCTATGCTGGATTTAAACTCCTTTTCGATTCTACTCCAGATATCGTAAAAATAGACAGATACCTCCTTCAAAATATAGATAAAAGTATGAAAAAGCAACTTATGCTAAGAAGTATTACGAACCTCTCTATCCAACTCGGTATTCAAGTGCTTGCTGAGGGTGTTGAAACAAAAGAGGAGTTCTTCACTTGTAAAGATATTGGGTGCCATCTTGTGCAAGGCTATTTTGTGCAACGCCCAATGCAAAGTTGTGCAGAGATAGAAAATGAGTATGAGCATATTCAAACTCTTTTACAATCTACTAAACGCAATAAAAGTAACAGAAATAACATTGAGAATTATATCCAGAAGATAGAACCACTCTATAGAAAACAGACAATGAGTGAAGTCGTTGAGTACTTTAAAAAGCATAAAAATAGAGAGATTGTCCCTGTGTTAAATAGTAAAAATGAACCTAAGGGTGTTTTTTATGAAAATCAGATTAAAGAGTATATCTACTCTCCTTATGGCATATCTCTACTTCATAACGATACATCAACAAAATCGAAACTAAAAAACTTCATTGAACCCTCTTCTCATATAGATATTAATAGCAATATTAACACAATTATAGAGGTTTTTTCAAGCAACTCAGAGTCAGCAGGTATCATCATCACTGAAAATTCTCACTACTATGGATTTTTATCTGCTCGTGCAATTATAAGCATTATGAATGAAGAAAATTTAATAGCAGCAAGAGATCAGAACCCTTTAACGAAACTCCCTGGAAATCGAATGATTCAAAAATATATAGCAGATATTGAGCTCACTGAAGAGTCTTATGTTTTATGCTATTTTGATTTAGATAATTTTAAAGCTTTTAATGATGTCTATGGTTTTAGAAATGGCGACAGAGTCATACAACTTTTTGCAGATATTATGCGAAAGAACCTTCCCTCTGATTTTTTTAAAGCACATATTGGTGGTGATGATTTTTTTGTAGCAAATAAAATAATAGACAACTCTCAAACAAGCTTGAAACATATAGAACAAGCGATCTCAATATTTATTGAAAATGTCAAAGAGTATTATAGTGATGCAGATAAAAAGAGTGGCTACATTGTCACAAAAAATAGAGAGGGAGTAGTACAAAAATTTCCTCTGCTTAGTGTGAGTGCTTCTATCATTATCGTGGAACAGAAGAGAGTGAAAAATAACTTTATCAATATCTTAAATGAAGTCTTATCTTTGCAGAAAAAAGTGGCGAAGGCAGAACCTAAGCATATAGCTATAAGTAGTATGCTTTAAAGGGTTTTATTTTTTGGTTTTTTTCTAAAGAGGTGGTATTTTTCATTTTCACAAATATCTTCAAGATACTCATCTGGACACTTTTTAGCATTTTTCCATGCACCTGAGGGAACACGCACTTGTAATTTACCTGTTTCTTTAAGTTTTATGATTTTTTTGTTACTTAAAATTTTCTCAGTTGGAGCAAAATCTACCTTTTCTAAATCAATATCTTCTTTATAGTAGCAAGTTTGCTTCTTAAAATTTCCCCATCCTGGAATACCCTCATCTGTAAATGGCACTTCATATCCATTGGTAAATGTAACCATAACTTTATAGTGACTCTCATCAAATGTATTTGTAATTGTACCTTTTCCAAAGATGATACCAAAGACATCATCTCCAACTTTTGCATTATCGAAATAACTCATATTTTTCTCCTTATTTTTGAGAATTATACAAGTTCTTTGTTGCAAGTTGATTACAAACGAGTTTGACACTCGTAACCATTATGTAACTAAACTTTTATATAATCTCAATATAAATTTCTCTTTAGATCTCAAGGAACTATAAATATGCCAGTTTTAAACATCAAAAAATTCTCATTTACTTACCCCGGTGTGGATCATCCATCACTTAAAAATATCAACCTCCCTATCAAACGCCATGCTATTACGGCACTTATTGGTCCGAGTGGTTGTGGAAAATCTACACTTCTTAGAAGTATGAACCGTATCCATGACCTTTATCCTGGAAATAAGTATGAGGGAAAAATAGAGTTCACAGATCAAGATAAGAGTGTGAACGATATTCTTCAAATCAAAAAAGAGAATGAGTTTATAGAGCTTCGCCAACGCATCGGGATGATTTTTCAGAAGCCAACACCCTTTCCAATGAGTATATTTGATAATGTCGCTTATGGTCTTAAAATCGCTGGTGTAAAAAATAAAACAGAACTTACTGATCGTGTTGAAGTAGCACTCAAAGGCTCTGCTCTTTGGAAAGAGGTACACGATAGACTTGGTAAATCTGCTATGGGTCTCTCTGGAGGACAGCAGCAGCGTTTATGTATCGCTCGTGCAGTTGCCGTGAAACCTGAAGTGCTACTTTTTGATGAGCCAACTTCAGCACTTGACCCAATCTCAACAGGGGCTATTGAAGAGCTTATCGTTGAGCTGAAAAAAGATGTCAGTATAGCTATTGTCACACACAATATGCAACAGGCTTCTCGTATAAGTGACTACACTGCGTTTATGTATCTTGGGGATTTAGTAGAGTTTGACAAGACTGAAAATATCTTCTTAAACCCTAAAGAGAAAAAGACAGAAGATTATATCACTGGCCGTTTCGGTTAATCAATATTTAAAAAAAAGGAAAAGATAATGGTATCAAAATTTCAGACAAGTTTAGATGAGATAAAGGGAAAAATTCTTGAGATAGGAAATGGTCTCTTAGAAGCAAATACCCTAATAAATGTAGCTATAAAAACCTGCGATGCAGAGAAGTTTCAAGAGGCTCGTACTCATATAAAAAATATAGGGTCAAAATCAGATGCGATTGATAACTCTATCATCAAAGTGCTTGCACTCTATACTCCAGAAGCAAGAGACTTACGTCAAGTTATAGCCTATCTTAAGATAACAAACGAACTCTCGCGAGCCTGCTCAAATACAAGAAGCTTTATACGTGGTTTTACTGCTGTATGCTCTGATGTGGATGTAGCGACTCTTAACGAGTATGCTGTACCTATGCAGAGTTCAACGGTAAAAGCTATCGAACTTACACTAAGTATGATTGTTTGTGATGATGAGGAAGAGATAGGTGAGATATATAATGATGTGCTTATCGAAGAGAATAAAACCGATGATCTCTATGAGATGGTAGAGAGAAATCTTTCAGCTCAAGCTGATGGACTTAAATCTTTTGAGAAGTTTCATAAGATGCTTAGAGCTCTGCGCAAAAGTGGCAAAATTGCCTCTCGTGCCATCAGCATCGCTAACCTTTTAGTCTATGCAAAAAAAGGTGGAAATTTTCATAACTAAGTAATCTTTACAACTATAATATGTTACAATTGTGCTATGAAAAAAACAATACTTATAGTAGATGATGAAGAGGATATATTAGATCTTCTTGACTATACTCTTAGCAGTGCAGGTTATGATGTTATCCCTTGTGTAGATACAAGTAATGTCCGAGATATTCTCGATGAAGAGGAAATTTCACTTATTCTTATGGATAGAAATCTTCCTAGTGTTGAGGGAAGTATGTTTATAGAGACGATTCGCCAAGAGGGGTATAACCAACCTGTTATCTATGTGAGTGCAAAAGATCTCTCAGAAAATATAGTAGAAGGGTTTGAACGCGGTGGTGATGACTACATCACCAAGCCTTTTAATATTGCAGAACTCAAGGCTCGTGTGTCAGCACTTATCCGTAGAACAAGCCAAACGCAAGATGTTATAAAGCATAGAGATATTCTTTATAATACAAGCAGTAAAAGCTTTAGAGTAGCTAATGAACCAGTAAAGCTTACTCATTTAGAGTCAGAGCTTCTTCTTGAATTTATTAAAAATCCAAATGTACTTTTAAGCCGTGATACGCTCTTAGAAAGAGTATGGGAAGATAGTGAGAATAAGCAGCTCAAAACGGTAAATGTAGCGATAAAGCGTCTTAAAGAGAGTATCGACCCAAAGGGTGAAAAAAACTATATTCAAGCTGTTCGTGGTGAGGGATATATGTTTTGTTAAATATTCGTGAAATAATTCTTCGTAAGTTTTTACTAATCTTCTCTATCCTTTTTTTTACTCTTGGTGGTTTATTTTACTACTGGATAAAAAATTTTCATATAGAACAGACCAAAGAGTCTCTCGAAAACAACATTAACATTATTGCACTAAATGTACAAAACAATAAAAATCTTGACCTTCTTACAAAAGAGATAAAAAATGGCACAGGGCTGCGTTTGACCATAATAGACCTTAATGGAACAGTTCTAGCCGAGTCCGACAAGGACAAAAAAGAGATGGAAAACCATAAGTACCGCGATGAAATCCTACAAGCAAATACACAGGAGTACGGCTTTAAAATAAGACACTCTAAAACACTAAACAAAGAACTTCTCTATATAGCTAAACGCTACGACAACTTCAATCCGCCACTCTACATACGACTCTCTAAAGAGATCAAAAATATCAACGCAGACATCTTAATTCTTGGTGAAGAAATTATTGGATTTTTGATACTCTTTTTTCTTTTCGTACTAAGTGTTACCTTTAAAGCAAGTAGACAAATAGAAAAAGAAGTGCAAAGAATAGCAAATTTTTTAAGCTCTCTTACAAAAAAGCAAAAAGAGACTTACATCCGTTCTGAACTCTCTCGGGAGTTTTATGACATCACTTCTTTACTCACAAAAGTTGCTCAAATATTAGTCAAAAAAGAGAAACAAAAGAGTAAATTTACTACAAAACTCCAAACATCAAACAAGCAAAAAGATGACATTATTTCTGCAATTTCTCATGAGTTTAAAAACCCAATAGCTGTTATAAATGGCTATTCACAAACTCTTATAGAAGATGCAGAGATAAACCCAAACATTCGCCAAAAATTTCTCAAAAAGATATATAAAAATGGTACAAAACTAAGTGAACTTATAGACACACTAAGACTCTCTAGTAAACTAGATAGTGGGCAACAGGAGATGAACTTCAAAACCATCAATCTGACAGAAATTATAGAAGATACAGTCGAGAGTATCAAACTTAACTACCCTAAACGCGAAGTGCTCATACAAGGAGAGAATAATATAAGCATAAAAGGAGATAACACTCTTTTTAGTGTAGTTATCACAAATCTTGTAGAAAATGCCTTTAAATACTCAGAAGATGAAGTCATCATTGCATTTAATGAGAAGAGTTTCAGTGTTCATGACTCCGGTATAGGTATTTCCAAAAAAGACATTGACAACCTCACAAGTAAGTTTTACAGAGTCAATGAAAACAGTTGGAACAACTCTTTAGGATTAGGACTTTTCATAGTAAGCAATATCCTCAAACTCCATCATTTTAAGTTAGAGATACAAAGTAAAGAGCATGAGGGTTCTTCCTTTAAAGTCCTTTTTTAGAACTATTTAGTTATAATTTGGTAATTACACCCCCCCCC
>JALUKS010000198.1 GCA_027056465.1 Sulfurimonas sp. | reverse complement strand
AGCGTACCAAAAGAACAGATATATCTATCTATCACACAGGGAGGTGCAACACATGAAAGTCTATAAAGATCACTACATCAGAGCTAGAGTCACAGAGCATGAATACAATCATATTAAACTCAAAGCTCAAAATATGGGGCTGCCTCTCTCTGCCTACATACGCAATATTTCTATGAACTATCCAGTAAAGAGTGTAGCTGACCAAAACGCTCTAAATGCCCTTTTAAGCACAAGAGCTGACCTTGAGAAGGTTGAAGGTCTCCTAAAGCTGGCTTTGAGCCAAAAAACGCCTCTAGGCGATAGAAGTACAGTAGAAGTAGAACAACTCCTCCACGATATAGAAGATAAAGCCCAAAAGCTTTTACTTATCTCTGAGCAGTTGCTATGAAAGGATTATGATGTTTGAAGAATTAGAAAATACACTTACCAAGATTTTAGAAAAACTGAACAATCAAGAGATCATGCTTCAAATGGTGCTTAGTTCTCTAACTACCAGTAAACAGGTAGCTGCGTTTTTAGGCGTAAGTACAAGGACTATAGAGCTATGGGTAAAAAACGGTACGCTTGTTCAAGATGTGCATTATTACCGCAATGACAAAAACAGATTGGTATTCATCCCTAATGCGATACTGGATTATAAGAAAAATCCTAAAAAAGCCAAAGCAAATAGCACAGAGAAGATAGCTGAAAAAGAAAAAGTGCATATCATCCACCCTACAGCTAAAAAATTTGTTAATGGGTTGCAATAATGGCAAAGATCAAACCTATCAAATATAACTACTCAGGTATCAAGTTCACGATAAAAGAACGACATAACAAATGGTGGTTGGATTTTTACTTTAACAAAAAGCGTGTAAGACGCTCTACAGAGTGCCATGCAGATAAAGCTGGCTTGGCAGAAGTAAAAAAAGTGATTATTCCAGAGATTGCTATGGCACTATTGGATCATGTCACCCCTCCAGAAGCAGAGAAGGAGTGGACGGTAGATGAATTTGCTACAGAATACTTTGAACTCCAAAAGAATCAAATACGTGAGCATACACTAGAGCGAAATATAGCCCACTACAACAACCACATAAAGCCCTACTTCGGCTCCAGACTCATCGAGACCTTGAAGCCTATAGAGCTTGAAAAATGGCAAAATACCAAGCTGAAAACATACAAGCCTCAAACAGTCCAAAAATACAGATCTATTTTATTTTCTATTTTAGAAAAAGCAGTCGATAATGACATCATCATGAAAAATCCACTTTCAAAAGTGACCTCGCCAAAGAAACTAAAGAACTTTAGAAACCAAGAAGAAGTTGTAGAACCATTCACAGAAGATGAACTCTCTACACTCATCAAAGAGGCAAACGGCTATATGAAAAACTTTATACGCTTCATGTATGCCACAGGTGCTAGACCTGGAGAGATCATCGCTTTACAATGGGATGATGTAGATTTAGAGCGTAAGATTATCAAAATATACAAAACAAGGATGCGTGACAAAGAAGGAGACACTAAAACTTTAGCATCTACAAGAGAAGTAGATCTATTACCACAGGCTGAAGAGGCACTCAATGATCAAAAGCTCATCACAGGAGAGGAAGGCTACATCTTTGTAAACTCATCCAAGAATCCATTTTACTCTCATGACATCATAGGAGTTAATTTCCAAAAGCTTTTAACCAAATGTGGGGTACAAGCAAGAGTGTTATATAATCTTAGACATACGTTTGCTTCACAATTGATTTCAAAGGGTGCAGACATCGTCTGGGTGAGTAAAATGCTCGGTCATAAAGATGTATCTATCACCTTGAAAGTCTATACAAAGTTTATAGAAGAAGATGACGAAAAGCGATTTAAGAAAATAGAAAAAATGGGCACGATTTTGGGCACGGTGACTACTTAGCACCTCTCAAAAGCCCTATATATGGGGTTTAGAAGATGAAGATAAGAGTATATTATGAAGATACAGATGCTGGTGGAATTGTCTATCATACACGTTATATTAATTTTTGTGAAAGGGCACGTTCAGAAGTCTTTTTTTCGAGGGAAATGATTCCTGCCCAAAGTGATGAGAGTGGCT
>JALUKS010000197.1 GCA_027056465.1 Sulfurimonas sp. | reverse complement strand
ATACTAGGTCAAGAGCTTGTAGAAGATATGCCTTGGTTTGATGATGCCTTAGATGTCATCGTTCATCATCATGAAAAATTTGATGGAACTGGGTATCCTGATAAACTCAAAGGATATAAGATACCTCTCAATGCTCGTATATTTGCCATGATAGATGTTTTTGATGCTCTACTTGCATCGCGTCCATATAAAAAAGCACTCTCTTATGAAAAGGCTATAGCGATTATGAAAGAAAACAAAGGTACACATTTTGACCCAAAACTCTTTGAACTCTTTTTGACTTTTGCTCCAGATTTCGCAGAGATGATAGCTACTCATACTACTATTCAGCTTGGCGAAAAACTTAAAGAGAGACGCAAAAAGATTTTTGGTTTATAAAAACTATTTGATTAAGAGGTGGATTCGACTCATAAAGGAATAAAAAAAGCAATAAATTAGATTTTCAATCATTATTGACCTTTAACTCTATTTTAAAAACTGCACCCTCATCACTATTCTCTACACTAAGCTCTCCACCACAATGCTCTTCAATGATAGTCTTAGACATATAAAGCCCAAGACCTGTTCCATTTTTACTTGTTTTTGTAGAGAAATAAGGGTCAAATACTTTTCCTATAATATCATCTGGAACACCACCTGCATTATCACTCACTTTTAAAATATTACCTTGCGTTTGGATAGTGATAGTTGGATTTTTTATCTCTTTTTCTAAAAGAACATCCTCTGCATTTTTCATTAAGTTTAATAGCACTTGCTTGAGTTCATTTGGATAGGTGTTGAAAACATCTTGAGAATCTAATTGCGTTACTAACTCTATGTTTTTATTTTTTATTGAAACTTCTACTATCTTGAATACATCTTTTATAAGCTGATTAAAAGTTGTATCTTTTTTCTCTTTACTTGGTTTGAAAAAATTTCTAAAATCATCTATCGTACTGCTAAGATGTTGTGAATACTCAGATATTTTCTCTCCTAGCTCTATTGCTGCATCGTTATCTAACTTATCTAGTTGAGCTTTCATTATCAAGTTAATACTTGTAGCACTAATTGCATTGAGTGGTTGTCTCCACTGATGGGCTATCATACTTATCATCTCACCCATTTGAGCTAGGCGAGATTGTTCTAGCAGTGCTTTATCTTTTGCTCTGTTCTTTTCAGCTTCCTCTTTAGCCTTTTTTCGTGAAAAACTATAGATATAAATATTTCCAATAATAAAGAGACTACTAAACAATATAAAAAATGCAGTATATAGTTTTATTTGAAAGCGAATGTTATTAACTTCAATTTTTGTTCGATTATCAAGTGAAATAAGAAAATCATCAATAGGCTTCATAATTTCAGCTTTAGCACTATAATACTCTTTTGAAAACATTATTTTTATAGCCATCTGTTGTTTATTATTGTTCATATCTTTAAAAGCTTTTACTTCTAAATTTACCAAATTATCTGAGTTTTTGTGAGATAGCTGTAGTAGTTGTAGCTCTTTTTTAGTAAAAGGTAATGCTTTAAATATATCGTTCAGGGATAATACCTTACCATCTTTATGGTTTGTTAGTCTATCTTTTTTCTCTAAATCCCAATAGATAAAATCATAGAACTTTGGTCTAGGGATTTTACCATCTCTTATAGCTAAAGTTTTTAAATATCTCTTTTTAAATTTAATATCATTAGTCACTACATAAGTTCTTGCAAAATGTGTCAAATCATCAGAGCTTTGTCTTAGCCTCTCTGCTGCTTTAAACATCTCTAATCGTTGTTGTGATGCCTTGTATAATTTTTCTGTATTAAAATTTACTGCAAAAAATAAACCCAATGAGAGTGTAAATATAAGTAGCTCAAAAGCTATAATCTTTGTTTTAATTATTGACCCTTTTCCTAAAGTGCATCTGGTTTCCCAAAATAATATCCTTGAGAATAATCAACACCCATCTCTTTTACAATGTCATATATAGCTTCACTCTCAACATATTCTGCTACCGTTTTGATGCCTTGTGCTTTTGCAAAAGAGACTATAGTCTGTACAACATCTTTTGAGTATGTATCTGTTACAATATTTTTTACAAGACAAGCATCTATTTTAAGTATATCAGGCTGATAATCAAGAAGTCTCTCAAAGTTAGAATACCCTGCACCAAAATCATCAATAGCTATTTTTACACCCATCTTTTTAACTTTATCAATAAATGCAAGGATAGTTTGGAACTCTTTAACAGATTCATCCTCTAGTAGTTATATCACTACTCTTGAGGCATGCTCTTTATATTGCTCTAAAAGTGCAAATACTTTTACTCTTGTCAATCTTCGCTCTATATCAAGTGCTGATAGATTTATGGAGATGTCCATATCAGTAGTCAATAAAGCATTAAAAGAGTTATCTAAAACTACATTCGTTATATCTGAGTAGTATTTCCCTTTTTTAGCAGTATCTAAAAAGAAAAATGGAGCTAGTACCTTATCATTTTCATCAACAAGTCTTACTAAAGATTCATACTTCTCTATCTTCTGCGTTTTATTGTTGATGATAGGTTGAAAGTAGGAGATGATTTTAGATTTATGGAGTGCTGTTTTTATCATAGAGATGGTTTCTCTATTTTTTTGTGCTTTTTCATGCTCTTGATTTGCAAATCCATTCGCAACAATAAAGCTTTGTTTTGTTCGGAGCAACTCTCTCATCCCAAACTTTGCACTCTCTAAAGTTGTATCATCATAAGCAACACTTATGATGATAGATAAATCATACTCAATATCACCAATATCTATGATAGTGTCACGGACTATTTCTTGATATTTTTTTAATTTTTCTATGAACTTTTCTTCATCCTGTACACATATCTCTATTTCATTTTGAAATACATACTCTCCATTTCCAAGTTGAAAAATACTTTTAAAATAACAATCATCTGGCAACAACTCTTCTAAAAGATTTTTTACATTATCCTCTATCTTGTTCAGAGTTGCATTATCGTAAAAGTCTTCTAATATAGCAAAGTCATCAATTTTAATATATACGATTACGGGGCTTTTACTGGTTGTTATTGCATTGTTCAGTTGTCTTGCAGGATTCATAATATCTGTAATATCATCTCTTAAAGCTATATATTCTACGATATTGTTATCTACATCAAGGATTGGTTTTATGGTTGTTTTTACATAGTATGACTTGCCATTTTTATCTTGGTTTCGTATCACACCTTGCCATATCTGTTTCTTCTCTTCTATAGTTTTCCATAGATCTTCAAAGATTGATTTGGGATTGTCTGGATGTCTGATTATATTGTGATTTTTACCTAGTAGCTCTTCTTTCGAGTATCTTGATATTTTTACAAATTCATCATTAGCATAAGTAATAATACCTTTTGTATCTGTTTTAGAGACTATTGAGCTATGATCTGTTGCTTCTTGATACTGGCTTAAAAGTTGCGTTTGATTTTTTAGTTGATTTGTTAATTGAATCTTTTGTATTGCTTTCTCAAGCACACCTAGAAATTGATCCATATCGATAGGCTTCAGCAGATACCCCTCAACACCAAGTTTAATACTCTCCATAAAAAAGCCAGATTCATTGTATGCAGAAAGCACTAGGATAGATACCTCTTTGTCGATTTCTCTGACTTTTTTTATCATCTCCAAGCCATTAATCTTTGGCATATTGATGTCTGTTATGATAAGGTCAATATCATTTTCTTGAAATTTTTCATAGCCATCTTCACCATTTACTGCAACAACAACAGAAGAGAAAAATTCTTCTAAAATAAGCTGTGTTGACTCTCTGGCTTCTTTATTGTCTTCGACATATAATAGTTTTAATGTTTGTGTATAATTTATTAACTCTTTAATATTTTTCATAGATAATCCCAGAACAAAATTCGTGGCTATTATAGCGAATAGAGCATAAAGCAGGACTGAATAGTGAGACTCTCTCTCCTTATATAATTTCTTTATCTTCTAGGAGAAGAGAGGAAAAGATATAAAAATTTTCATTTTCATTTCATCTGATTGAGCTATTATTCTGTTCAAACAAAAGGATAACACAAAATGTTCAAAACAGTAACAACATCACTCTTTCTATCCGTATCACTTTTCGCATCATCAGTTGTTTCAATCACAGCTATAGAACCTGCAAAAAAAGATATAGCTATCACCATAGAGGCTACTGGCAGAGTTATAGCAAAAGATAAAACAAGTATAACAGCAAAAACAAGTGGCATTGTAGAGATGCAAGTTTCACAAAATAGTTTTGTGAAGAGAGGGGAACTTATTGCTAAGGTAAGCAGTAAACCTCGTGAGAAAAAGCTCAAGCTTTTCAAGAAAAGTTTAAAACTTCAAAAAATGCAAATAGCCTTACAGCAGGAGAAAATCAAAACAGCAAAAGATAAATATAAAATGGGTGTAGGTGCAAAAAATAGTTATCTTTCTCAAAAGATATTGTTAGGAGAGATGCAAAAGCAATATAACACAAAGAAAAATGAGTATGAAACACTTCTTTTAGAGCAAAAAAACAGTATGGTTTATGCACCTAAAAGTGGTTTTTTGATAAATCTTGCCTCCGATAATAGCTACATAAACTATGGCACAAAAATAGCAACTCTTTTAGAAAAAGATACTCTTATAAAACTCTTCGTAGATAGCTCTTATGCACAGGAGATAGAGAAAAATATGAGTGTCAAAATTTTGAGTAGCTATAAAAATTGTGATGCAAAAGTTATAAATGTAGTTCCTAAAAGCTCCAACAATCTGATAGAAGTGATGGTACAACCACAAGAGCAACTTCCTCTAAACCTACAAGTAAATGCACAAATCATACTCAAAATTTCCGATGGCTTACTTATCCCAAAAAGTGCTATTGTCCTTGTTGAAAATCATCCTGCTGTTTATCTCATAGATGATAAAAATATCGCTCATGTAGCTTTTGTGGAGATACAAAAAGATATGCTAGATAAAGCACTTATCAAAAACACTTTACCAAAAAATGCGAAAATAGCACTCAAAAATGCCTATATGCTTCATGATAATTTAGAAGTGAGTATAAAATAATGCAAGAGAAAAAAGATTTTTACCACTACATTTTAAAAAATAAACTTGCTATTATTCTCATCATTTCGCTTTTAACTGCTGTTGGTTATAAGCTCTCAACGACCATTCCTCAAGGGGTTTTGCCAAATATATTTTTCCCTCGTATTGAGGTAAGCATTGACAATGGTCATGCTCCCATATCTCAAATGCTCTACTCTGTCACAAAACCGAGTGAAGAGGCACTTAAAACGGTGCAAGATGTGCAAAAGATAGTCTCTTCTACTTCTGTTGGAACTACCGATATAAATATCTATTTTAACTGGAGTATCGACCCTTATTTGGCTTACCAACTTGTTCAAGCGCGTATGGCAGATATAAAAAATAGTATAAGTAAAGATGCAAAAGTAACCATCCGACAAGCAACACCAAGTATGTATCCTGTCTCTATCTACACTATAAGCTCAAACAATATCTCTCGTGCAAAACTCACCGAAAAGCTCTACTATGAACTAAAACCTGTGATGCTAGGGATTGATGGCGTTTTTGACATACAGATGAAAGCACCTGCATGGAGTGAGTACAAACTTGTGCTTGATAGCAAAAAAGTAGCAGAGTATAAGCTCAACATAGATGACATCATTTCGCAACTTAAAGCCCAAAATAGCATAGATTTTTTAGGGCTAATAAACTCTAAACATACTCAATATATTTTATCTTTGAACCAAAAAAGAGAAAATGCAAATGAACTTCTTGATTTAAACATCAATCTCGGCAATCAAAAAAGCATAAAACTCTCCGACATCGCCCTTATGCTAGAACAACAAAACCCCATAAAAGAGTTTTCTGCATCAAGCAAATATAAAAATAGTGTTGTTTTTGACCTGCTTCGCCAACCAGATGCAAATGCAGTAAGTGTACAAAAAGCTTTTAACAAAAAGGTAGCAGAGCTCAACAAAAAACTCGCTCATGATGGCATACATATAGAGAAGTATTATGATGGAACAGACTTTATAAAAGAGGCAGTTGGGAGCGTTGTAGATGCCATAGCTCTAGGTTCTATCATCGCTGTGCTTATAGTCTTTTTCTTTTTGAGAAAATTCACACTCTCCTTAGCTGCTCTTGTCATCATCCCTGTTACTTTTTTCATCACGATGATAGGGATGAAACTCATAGGGATTGATTTTAATATCTTCTCGCTTGGTGGTATGGTCGCTGCACTTGGTGGGTTGATAGACCAGATGCTTATAGTGATAGAAAACATCGAACGCCACTATGAAAATGGTGAAACGAAACAAAACGCCATCATTAAAGGGGCGAAAGAGATTTTGCCTATTATGGTTGTAGCTACTACTCTTTCGGTTTTAATATTCATCCCACTTCTACTTGTAAGTGGGATAGTTGGAGAGTTTTTTAAGCAGTTATCTATCGTTTTAGTTATCACTTATCTTGTCTCTCAAGTTATAGCCATATTTCTAACACCAATCATCGCTTATCTTGCACTTCCAAAAAATCTGAACAAGCATGAAGATTTTATGCAAAAGTACATAGATGGATACATCAGTTTTTTACGAAAAAGTTTTAAATACTCTTGGATTTCTGTACCAATTATTTTAGTTTCTCTTGCAACTTCTGCCTACCTTTATCTGCATACTCCCTCTACTTTTTTACCAGAGTGGGATGAGGGAAATATCGTTGTGGATTTAGTCCTACCAACCGATATAACACTAGAACAATCACAAGAAGAATTTGCTCAAATAGGAAAGATAATCTCTACTGTAAAAGATGTAGATGGTTGGAGTATGCGAATAGGAACAGGGCTAGGGCGACTCAATGTTCCCATAAATAACGGAGATTTTCTAGTAACTCTCAAAGCCCATCACAAACGCAGTACATTTGAGGTAATAGATGAGCTAAGAAGTAAGATAGAAGCCCAAATACCCAACATAGTAGAACTCGGACTCTCACAAGTTTTAGAAGATAGACTTGGCGACATCATGGGAGCAGATGCACCCATCGCTGTAATGCTTTACGGTTCAAACCCTGATGAACTCACTCATGAGGGCTATAAAC
>JALUKS010000196.1 GCA_027056465.1 Sulfurimonas sp. | reverse complement strand
GCTAGAGTTATCTCTAAATTCCCAGAGAGATTAACAGATGCTCAAAAAATTGATGACAATTTAGCAGAGCTAGGAAATGTTGTACAACAAGCAGATGGAAACATTATTAAACTTCCAAATATCTCTGCATCAGTGCCTCAACTTATGGAGTGTATCGCTGAACTTCAAGAGAAAGGGTATGATATACCAACTTTTCCTGAAAATCCTCAAACAGAAGAGGAGAAAGCTCTAGCAACTCTTTTTGCTACTTGTTTAGGTTCAGCAGTAAATCCTGTTCTTCGTGAAGGAAATTCAGACCGTCGTGCAGCAGCAGCCGTGAAGAAGTTTGCACAGAACAACCCTCATAAACTTCGTCCATTCTCAGAAAACTCTAAATCTTATGTAACTTCTATGCAAGATGGAGATTTCTATGCAAATGAAGACTCTATTATAGTAGATGGTGAGCAAAATGTAACGATAGAACTTAATGGAAAAGTTTTAAGAAATGTTGATGCAAGAGATAAAGAGATTCTTGATGGAACATATATGTCAGCAAAAGCACTTCGTGTATTCTTAAAAGAGTCTATCAAAGAAGCAAAAGAGAAGGGTGTTTTATGGTCACTTCACTTAAAAGCAACAATGATGAAAGTTTCAGACCCTATTATGTTTGGTCATGCTGTAGAAGTATTTTTTGAAGAGGTATTTACTAAATACGCAGATGAATTTGCAAAACTTGGTGTAAACTCAAATCTTGGTCTTGGAGATTTAGAGAAAAAACTTGAAAACTCTGATAAAAAAGAGGAGATTTTAGCAGCACTTAAAGCCGTTATCTATGATGGTGACTTAAATATTGCTATGGTTGATTCTGATAATGGTATTACAAACCTACATGCTTCAAACGATATTATCATTGATGCTTCTCTTCCTGTTGTTATTCGTGATGGTGGAAAGATGTGGAATAAAGATGGCAAAACTGAAGAGTGTGTAGCTGTTATACCTGATCGTTGTTATGCAAACTTCTATCGTCCAATGATGGAAGATTGTGTTAAAAATGGACAGTACGATGTAACAACTATGGGTTCAGTTGCAAATGTTGGTCTTATGGCACAAAAAGCTGAAGAGTATGGTTCTCATCCAACTACTATCGAAGTTCCTGAAGATGGTGTTATGGAAGTAAAAGATGCAAGTGGAAAAGTTCTTATGAGTCACAATGTAGAAAAAGGTGACATCTACAGAATGAGTCGTGCTAAAGATATTCCAATCAAAGACTGGGTTCGTCTTGCTGTTGAGCGTGCTAGTATAGAAAAAGTACCAACAATCTTCTGGTTAGATGAAAATCGTGCGCATGATGCAAATATGATTAAAAAAGTAAATGAGTATCTTAAAGCTCACGATACTGAGGGCTTAGATATTCGCATTATGGAAGTTGAAGAGGCTACTAAGTTTTCTAATGCTCGTGTGAGAGAAGGGAAAAATAGTATCGCTGTAACTGGAAATGTTTTACGTGACTACTTAACAGATATGTACCCAATCCTTGAGCTTGGAACATCTGCAAAAATGCTCTCTATCGTTCCATTATTAGCTGGTGGTGGTCTTTATGAGACTGGTGCTGGTGGTTCTGCTCCTAAGCATGTTGATCAGTTCTTAAAAGAGGGTCACCTTCGTTGGGATTCACTAGGTGAGTTTTTAGCACTTGCAGAGTCTTTAAGATTTCTAGCAAAAAAGAACAACTCTGATGAGTTAGCTACTTTAACTGCAGCACTCGATGAGGCAAATGATAGATATTTAGGTGAAAACAAATCACCTTCACGTAAAGCTGGAGAGCCAGATAACAAAGCTTCTCACTTTTATGTAGCACAGTTCTGGGCAAAAGCACTTGCTGAGTCTAGCAATGTCGCACTAGCTGAAAAATTTGCTCCAGTAGCAAAAGCTCTTACTGAAAAGGAAGAGAGTATCATCTCTGAACTTCTATCTATTGAAGGTAAAGCTCAAGATATTGGTGGTTACTATATGCCAGATGAAGCAAAAGTAACATCTGCTATGCGCCCATCTGCAACTTTAAACGCTATTATCGACGCTATTTAGCCTAAAGGCTTACTCTTTATGCTCTTTGCAGAAAATTTTG
>JALUKS010000195.1 GCA_027056465.1 Sulfurimonas sp. | reverse complement strand
TAATACTTCTATCTAAAACAATTTTTTACTCTTTAACCTCTCTCATTACAAACACAAGCTATAATAGAACAAAATAAATCACATTAGGTTTGGTAGTTAATAATGGCAAAAGTAAAACAAGAAGAATCAATCGAAAAACAACTATGGAAAGCCGCAGATAAACTACGAAAAAATATTGATGCCGCTGAGTATAAGCATGTGGTAATGGGGCTTGTGTTTTTAAAGTATATCTCTGATAGTTTTGAAGAACTATATAACTCACTCAAAGCTGAAGAAGAGATGGGTGCTGACCCTGAAGATAGAGATGAGTACAAAGCGGAAAATGTATTTTTTGTTCCTCCTACTGCTAGATGGTCATTTCTTCTCTCAAATGCTAAACTACCAAACATCGGAAAGATTGTTGATGAGGCTATGGATGCCATAGAGAAAGAGAATAACTCGCTTAAAGGTGTGCTTCCTAAAGTATTTGCAAGAGATAACCTTGATAGTAAATCTCTTGGTGGGCTTATAGACCTCATAGGAAATATAGCCTTTGGAGATGCCAAAGCTAGAAGTGCTGATGTACTTGGTCATGTGTTTGAGTACTTTTTAGGAGAGTTTGCACTTGCTGAGGGAAAACAAGGTGGGCAGTTCTACACTCCAAAAAGTGTAGTTGAGCTTCTTGTTAAAATGTTAGAGCCATACAAAGGAAGGGTATTTGACCCTTGTTGTGGTAGTGGTGGTATGTTTGTACAGTCTGAAAAGTTTGTGACAGAACATCAAGGAAAAATAAACGATATATCTATCTACGGTCAAGAGTCAAACCAAACTACATGGCGACTAGCAAAAATGAACCTTGCTATCCGTGGAATAGATAGCTCACAAGTAAAATGGAACAATGAGGGTTCATTTTTAAATGATGCTCATAAAGATTTAAAAGCAGATTTTATCATCGCAAATCCACCTTTTATTACTCCACCAACTAAATACAGTAATATAACAGTATAAAATTGTTATAATACATCTATGAAAATAGATGCAAGAAAAATAACAACACAACAGCAACAAGAGAAGAGAAATATAGCAATAAAACTTTTGAGAAAAAGTATGCCAATAAAAGAGATAGCCGAAATAGTAGGAGTTCATCCAAGTAGAATATATGATTGGAGAGCAAAATATAAAAGAGATGGCAAGAAAGGTATTTCGATTGGACAAAGAGGAAGAAAAATAGGAGCACATAAAAGTTTATCGGCAGAGCAAGAACAACAAATTATCCGCCAACTTATAGATACAAACCCTCAACAATTAAAGTTTAAATTTGCACTATGGACAAGAGAAGCAGTAAGATACTTGATAAAGTATGAATTAGATATAGATATGCCAATATCTACAGTAGGACACTATCTAAAAAAATGGGAGTTTACATCTAAAAAACCAATCAAACGAGCATATGAAAGAAAAGATGTAAATACTCAAAAGTGGCTAAATGAAGAGTATCCAAAAATAAAGAAACAAGCCCACAAAGAGGGAGCAGAGATATGGTGGGGTGATGAGACTGCATGTGTATCACTACCAACAAATCTAAAAGGATATGCAAAAAAAGGAGCTAAAATCAAACCTATACTTACTCATAGAGCACAAAAGTTTAAGATCAATATGATTAGTGCAATAACTAATACTGGTAAAACAATGTTTAGTCTCTATGATGAAAGTATAAATGTAGATAGGTTTATAGACTTCTTAGAAAAAGTTATAAAATCATCAAACAAAAAAGTATATATGATAGTTGATAACTTAAGAGTTCATCATGCTAAACTTGTTACTGCTTGGATAGAAGAACATAAAGATGAAATTGCTATATTTTATTTGCCTCCATACTCTCCAGAGTTCAATCCTGATGAGTATTTAAACCAAGACTATAAAAGAAATGCTAATAAAAACAGTATACCTTTCACTAAGACTCAGCTTAGAAAAAATACTGAAAAATATATGGATGAATTATCTCAAAATCAAGAAAAAGTTAGTAACTTTTTTAAGCATGAAAGTATTGCTTATGCTGCTTGATTTTTACTGTAATTTATTAGGGGAGTAATAATGATATTTTTTATCTTTGATACTCTGTATATAGA
>JALUKS010000194.1 GCA_027056465.1 Sulfurimonas sp. | reverse complement strand
TACACTGGTCCTGGTATGAAGTGGGGTGCATATAAGTCTGACAAACAGAAGCTTAACTTACAAGCTTCTATCCTTTATTCTCAAGATGTTTTACAAAGTGTTACTCCTCCAGCAGATGACACGAATACATACAGTTCTTACCAAGCAAAACTTGCTTATGAGCTCAATGTTTTTGAAAATCTCAAGTTTAAGCAAGGATTATCATATAGATCTTCATTTGAGAATGCAAACAACTACTTCGTTTTTTCAAAGTCTTCACTCTCTAGCAAAATCTCTGATATTTTTTCAGCAGGTATTAGCTATAAAATAGACTATGCTAATAGAGTTGCCGCAGGAGTTGAGCAGCAAGATAATACTCTAGCAGCATTTATCAGCCTCGATTACTAAATCCAGTTCATCGGATGTGATCCTTTAGGTTCACCTTCTTGGTGAGGCTGAAGCCTCACATCCTAGTTATTTCTCTCTCTTTTGCATACAAACGCACAAAAACAAAAGCCCCAAACGCGATAAACGCAGAACTTAAAAAAAGATACTCTGGATATCGCTCATAGATAAAGCCTGAGAGCATCGCCCCACTAAGCCCACCTAAACCATAAGTGATACCTGAAAAAAACTGCTGTGCGAGTGCTTTATGCTTGTAAATCTCATAAAGATAAGCGATAGCAGCTGAGTGAAAGAGTGCGAAACTAAAGGCATGAAGAGATTGTGAAAAGTAGAGAATGTAGAGATTTTGAGGAAATAAGAATACTAAAAACCATCGAAAGGCTGTCACAAGAGTAGTAAGTTGCAAGAGAAAAAGAAGATTGTTTTTAAGTATGCCTCCTTGAGAGTAGAGCATCACTATCTCTGCAAAAACTCCAAAACTCCAGAGATAGATGGTTGTTTGCATTGAGATGGCGTGTGCCGTTTCATAGATGGTAAAAAAGTTATAAAAAGAACCAAAACTTACCTGCATAAGAGCCAATCCTAGCCAGAGTTTATAGTCACGAAGAAGTGTGATGTCAGAGAGCATTCGCTCCTGAGACTCTGACTCTTTTTTATCTGAGAGCAGTGCCACAAAGTATGCAACTCCAGCAGTTATAAATGCCAGTAAAAGGAGAAAGTTTAGTGCCATTTTCTCATCACTGAGTACCTTTACAAGAACTAAGGCAACAAGTACAAAGCCAAGTGATCCGAAGAGTCGTATCTTACCGTAGTTCTCTTTACCCATACTCTTAAGTGAAATCACCTCTACATAGGGCATTATAAGACTCAAACCTATCCCTAGACCAATATTTGAGAGCAGAAGTGTATAAAAATCATATACCCAAAAGTAAAAGCTTATGGCACTACTGACTAGAACTACAAGCGCACTATTGAAAATCTTGCTGTTGAGTTCTAAACCTTTTACAAAAAACATAGGGAGGATAAAGCGAACAAGAGGAGTCGCTGCAAAGATAATGCCTATATCTTGAGCCGAGTAACCTAAGCTAACAAGTACTTTAGGCATAAAGATGATGTAAACACCAATGACGCCAAAGTAAAAAAAATAAAAGAGGGCGAGTAGAATATTCATACTGACATTATAACCAAAGCATATCTAATCTAATCAAAAGGAGAATAGAAGTATAATCTTTGAAATACTTTTTAAGTAAAAAGGAAAAACTAGATGATTAAAGAGATGAAAGAGAACGATTTCATTGTCTCAAAAACAGACAAAAAAGGTCGACTCACTTATGTAAATAAGATATTTATAGAAATGTCTGAGTACACAGAGGAAGAACTGTTAGGGAAGCCTCATAGTATCATCAGACACCCTGAGATGCCAAAGGCTGTTTTTAAACTCCTTTGGGATATGGTACAGAACAAAGAAG
Organism: Sulfurimonas sp.; assembly: GCA_027056465.1. Taxonomy (GTDB): domain Bacteria; phylum Campylobacterota; class Campylobacteria; order Campylobacterales; family Sulfurimonadaceae; genus Sulfurimonas. Next base: position 255 of record JALUKS010000194.1, on the reverse strand, counting down.
AAATCTTTGCTTATGTAAATAACAAAACAAAAAATGGTTCAGACTACTGGGTCTATGCAAATGTCACCCCCTCTTTAGATGAGAGAGGTAACATCATAGGTTACTACTCAGTTCGCCGTAAGCCAAATCCAAAAGCACTTGAGATTATCGTACCTCTCTATAAAAAAATGCTTGATGCACAGAGAAGTGGTGGTATGGATGCTGGCACAAAAGTTTTAATGCAAACACTTAAAGAAGAAGGAGTAGGTTACAATG
>JALUKS010000193.1 GCA_027056465.1 Sulfurimonas sp. | reverse complement strand
GAGAGTCGTATCGCTGAGAGGGTAGAGCAGACTTCTGAGAAACTGGTACTTGACAAATTTTTTAAACAGAAGAAGATGAGTAATCTTGAACAGGTGATATTTATAGCACTGCTTCGTGAGGAGTATAGTGCTACAGATGCTTCACTTCGTGAGATGAATGCGCTTATTGAGCTTATCTCTGTTGATGATTATGAGCGTATTAAAAACCGTTCACTCTTAGAGGATGGCTCAAATCTCATCAGTAGTGAAATCATAGATTATGAGGAGATGCTTAACCCTTTTGGTGGGATTAGTCGCTCTTTTTACATAGTCGATGAGGTGCTACAGAGTATCATCCACCCACAAAAGAGAAAGCGAGTGACACGGCTAAAACTTAATGCCCTTATAGAGGAGCAGGATATTTTTGAGCTTGTAGATAGCGATACAGATTTAGATGATGTTGTTCTTAACAAAGAGACTCGTAAGACATTAGATAATCTTATGCAACAGGTAGATAAAGAGGTTGTGGCTCGTTTAGTGGAGTGGGGTATTAAAGATAAAAAGTCTGGAATAGATGCACGGATTATCTTCTATGGTTCTGCTGGAACTGGAAAGACTATGACTGCTTACTCTCTTGCAAAGTCACTCAAACGCCAAGTCCTTGCGTTTGATTGTTCTAAAATTCTCTCTATGTATGTGGGGGAGAGTGAGAAGAATGTCCGTAAGATTTTCGACACCTTTTATGAGCTAAGTGAGAAGACAAAAACAGAGCCAATTTTACTTTTAAATGAAGCCGACCAGTTTTTAGGAGCAAGAAGTAGTGGTACTATTACAGGTGCAGACCAGATGCACAATCAGATGCAAAATATCTTCTTAGAGCAGATTGAGAACTTCAAAGGTATGCTTATAGCAACAACGAACCTACTAGAAAACATAGACAAAGCTTTCTCTCGGCGTTTTAACTACAAGATAGAGTTTAAAAAACCCAACAAAGAGCAACGCGAAAAACTTTGGGAACTTATGCTACCCAGAGAAGCACCCTATGAGAAAAACTTTGACATCAAAGAACTCGCCTCTTATGCTTTAACAGGTGGACAGATAAACTTAATCGTTAAAAATTGTGCTTACAAAGTAGCTGTACGAGAAGAGCCTCTCTTTAAAACAGAAGATTTTATAGAGGAGATAGGACGAGAAAAAGATGCAAATTTCGATGGCGAAAAATCTATGGGCTTTTTGCAGAAGTGATATGTGATAGTTTGACAAACTTTTGATTTATAAGGATAGTTGTGCTATACTTTCACTGTTTGTAAAACATCCCTTTTTAAGTATGATTAACTACCATACTGTATTGAGAATAAAAGGTTAAGGCTTTGGTCTTAACCTTTTTTTTTGTCAATTTTTTTGGCAAGTGGCGTTAGGTGTGGGATTAGGATCTCAATACTAAGGCAGATGTTTTGCAAAAAAAAATAATAGTAGTCTTTTTAATCATAATGGTGTTCGCACCAATATTGCATTGATCAAAACAGAGGGATTAGTTACCCCTCTGGCTACTATTGAAACTCCCTCTCTATAAAATAATGTAGCGTTTCGTGACATCTCTCTCTACTTTTTCAATAAGAAATTAAACTTTAATACTCTTTTTGCTATAGTGCAATAACTGTTATTTCTAACTCTATAAAAGAGTGGAAAACAAATATATTCTGAATCAGAATTTAAAAGGTAGGTTATATGGAGCATATTAGTACTGCAAATCCGTATTTTGGTGTATTCGTACTCTTTGTAGTGACATTTGGTGCGTTTATTACGATAACTATTGTCGCTCGTTTAGCGAGTCGTGCATTGGCAGCAAAAGATAGTGAAAAGATAAAACTCTCTGTTTATGAGTGTGGACCAGAAATCACAAAACAACCAAATAGAGTCTCTCCTCAGTTTTTTCTATTTGCACTTCTGTTTTTACTCTTTGATGTAGAGATTGTGTTTATGTTTCCATGGGCAGTTGACTTTAAACTACTTGGGTGGTTTGGTTTTACTGAGATGCTAACATTTATATTACTTCTTGCAATCGGTTTCGTATATGCATGGAAAAAAGGAGCGCTAGAATGGCACAACATAAAGTAAATTATACACAAGATGGTGGACTCCCTGTCGCACTCACTTCTATTGATAAAATAGCAAACTGGGGTCGTTCAAACTCACTTTGGGCATTGACTTATGGTCTTGCTTGTTGTGGTATTGAGATGATGGCATCGGGTGCTTCTCGTTATGACTTCGACCGTTTTGGTACTATCTTTCGTGGTTCTCCTCGTCAATCAGATTTGATGATTGTTGCGGGAACTTTGACAAAAAAACACGCTGAGTTTATCAAGCGTCTGTATGACCAGATGACTGAGCCTAGATGGGTTATATCTATGGGCTCATGTGCAAATACTGGTGGTATGTTTAATACATACGCAACTGTTCAAGGTGTCGATAGAATTATTCCAGTTGACCTCTATCTTCCTGGTTGCGCACCACGTCCTGAAACACTTCAGTATGGTGTAATGTTACTACAGAAAAAGATCCGTGCAAACAAAGCTGGCAATGCACAAAAACCAAAAAGGTTGATGTAATATGAGAGCATATACTCCTAAAAAAGATGTACAGGCAAAAGCTTACTACACTGATAGATATTATGTTGCACCACAAGTGCCAAAGAGTGAAGTAGAGAGTGATGCAGTTTTCGCAGCAGACTTAGCAGCTATAAAAGCGAAGTTTGAAGTAAAAGAGGCATATATTCAAGTTGAGCAGATGGTAGTTTATATCAATGCTCATGATATCTATGGTGTTCTTGAACTTATGAGAGATAAGCTTACTTATACACAACTCTCTGAGATGTCAGCGATAGATTGGTTAGCAAAAGATGATACATTTGAGATTTTTTATCAGATGCTCTCTATGACTAAACGCAAGCGTATTCGTATAAAATACTTTATTGAGAATGGTCAAGCAGTAGATAGTGTAGAGAAACTCTTCCGTAGTGCTGATTGGTCTGAGCGTGAGATGTTTGATATGTTCGGTATCGAAGCGAACAACCATCCATTTATGAAACGTATCCTTATGCCTTATGACTGGCAAGGGTATCCACTGCTTAAAACTTATCCACTACAAGGAGATGAGTTTGCTGCTTGGTATGAAGTCGATAAGATTTATGGAAAAGAGGCTCGTGAGGCGATAGGACCTGAAATCCGTGATACAGCTCGTGTCGATAGATACGACTCTGATCGTTTTGCACGTCTTGGTTTTGAAGTTCCAAAAGGTACTGAGATTACTGGTGATGAGCCTAGAAATCCTCAAGAGTATCAAGAAGAGGGTGGCGTTTTCCTCATCAAAAAATACACAAAAGAGTCTTCAACAATCGTTGATGATCCTCAAAGATAGGGTGGTATAAGATATGGCACAAGTAAAAAATAGACTAAAACCGTTTTTTGAAAACATTACTTTTGATAGAGAAGATAATGAACTTATCTTAAACTTTGGTCCACAGCACCCCTCTGCTCACGGGCAGTTACGTTTAATGCTTCACCTACAGCAAGAGCAGATTGTAAAAGCACATCCAGATATTGGGTATCTTCACCGTGGTATGGAGAAGATGGCTGAAAATATGATCTATAATGAGTTTATGCCTACGACTGATCGTATGGATTATATCGCTTCAAGTTCAAATAACTACGGTTTTGCACTTGCAGTTGAAAAGCTCATTGGTGTTGAAGTTCCTCGTCGTGCGAAAGTTATTCGTATGATGCTTTTAGAGATAAACAGACTTATGTCTCATCTCTTTTGGTTGGCAACAACTGCTCTTGATATTGGGGCTATGACAGTTTTCCTTTACGCATTCCGTGAACGTGAATATCTTATGGATATTATTGAGGGATATTGTGGTGCGAGACTTACTCATGCGGCTATTCGTATTGGTGGTGTGCCTTTAGATATTCAAGACTCATTTCTGCATCAACTACGTGTTTTCTTAAATAAACTCCCTGAAAATATCAAAGATTATGAAGATTTACTAGATAAGAACCGTATCTGGCTTATGAGAATGGAAGAGGTTGGTGTGATACCAACAGAGATGGCACTCTCATGGGGTTGTACAGGTCCAATGCTTCGTGCATCAGGTGTAGCTTGGGATATTCGTAAAGAAGAGCCTTATGAGCTATATGATGAAGTAGAGTTCAATGTTCCTTTCTCTGACAAGGGTGATAACTATGCTCGTTACCGTGTCTATATGGAAGAGATGAGAGAGTCTGCAAAGATTCTTTATCAAACTATAGATATGTATGAGAAGTGTGTAAAAGATGGTGAGACAGAGTTAATGGCTCATGCTCCTAAATATATCTCAGCTCCAAAGCTAGATATTATGACACAAAACTACTCTTTAATGCAACACTTTGTACTTGTAACACAAGGTATGAGACCACCAGTAGGCGAGGTTTACATAGCGACTGAGTCACCAAAAGGTGAGCTAGGTTTCTACATAAACTCACAAGGTGGACCATACCCTTATAGACTCAAACTACGTGCGCCATCTTTCTGGCACACAGGTATTTTAACTGACCTTTTACCAGGTCACTATATTCCAGATGTTGTTTCTATCATTGGAACTACAAATATTGTATTTGGGGAAGTGGACAGATAATGAAAAGATTTGATTTAAGACATTTAAAAAACGAATTTGAACCTCGTATGAAAGAGATTCTTAGTGAGACTCACAAAGCGAATGAGACACTTATATTTCTTTTTGAGATAGGTGATTTTACTCCTATTCAGCGTTCAGCTGATTTGGTAAAAGAGTCTGGTTATGAGTTGTATAACTCTCTGAAATTCAACGAAGTCGATTGGACTATCGTTGTTAAAAAAGATTAGGATTTTATTTTGAGTAAAGTCTATTTTTCTACTTGGAAAGGGGAGTCTATAAACAACATAGGCAAACCTGAAGAAGAGTGGGAAGAATCAGCATACAATCTACCAGCACAATATGATGACAAACGCGACTCTAAAGCCTTTATAGGTTGGGATGGTGTAGCACTATTTGATGAAGATGTAGATGTAATCCGTTTAGCTATGGAGTATGCAGCACAGTATCAAGAGTATTCAGAAGCATGTGGAAGATGTGCTCCTGGGCGTTGGGGTGGTCGTATTCTTTATGACCAACTCGATAAAATTGCTCGTGGTGCAGGTGCTATAGCTGATTTGGATCACTTAAAAGAGATTGGAAAAAGTATGCAAGTCACATCAAAATGTGAGATTGGTAAAACTGTTCCAAATCCTATTATCGACTTAATGACTCACTTTGAAGATAGATTTTTAGAGTGTATCAATGAGCAAAAACCCTCTAAACACTATAAAGAGAGTATTAACTATATCGCTAAGATTACTGCACCATGTTCTGATGCTTGTCCTGCTGATGTTGATATTCCTGGGTATATTGAGGGTGTAAGAGATTTACGTTTTGATGACTCATTAGAGGCTACTCGCCAAACAATGCCACTTGCTCATGTTTGTGGTCGCGTTTGTCCTCACCCTTGTGAAGATGCGTGTAGAAGAACGAACCTTGATGAGCCTATTAGCATTATGGCACTCAAACGCCTTGGGGCTGATTGGGAGACTGATCACGGGTATGATTTCTTTCATCCTATGGAGAAAAAACCTGCAAATGGTAAAAAAGTTGCAGTTATTGGGGCTGGTCCTGCTGGTCTTACTGCTGCTTACTATCTCGCTGCTGAGGGTGTTGAAGTGGATGTTTATGAAGCTTTACCTGTTTTAGGTGGCGAGGTTACTGTAGGTGTTCCTGAGTACCGTATGCCATGGGATAAATATATGCAAGATATTGAGTGTGTTCGTGATATGGGTGTAAACTTCATCGTGAACCATGCAGTAAATGCTGATGAGATGAGAGAGTTTGAAACAAGCTACGATGCAACGATGATTGCCTCAGGTACTCGTATCTCTAAAGCTGTTCGTTGTGCAAATGAGCGCGAAGAGATACAAGGGTATTGGGGAGCTATTGACTTTCTTGACTGGGTAAACCTTTATGAGAAGTTCGATATAAAAACGCCAGAATCTGTACAGAAGCAACAGATGCTACCAACTGACCATGTAGATTTAACTGGTAAAACAGTTGCTTGTGTTGGTGGTGGATTTACCTCTATGGATGTCGTTCGTTGTGCTATTCGTGCAGGTGCTAAGAGAGTTGTGATGATTTATCGTCGTGATGAGAAGACTATCATTCGTAACACTACTTATGAAGAGTATCATGAAGCAGTAGAAGAGGGTGTAGAGTTTATCTTTCACTCAGCTGTAAATGAGATCATAGATGAAGATGATGTTCTTAAAGCACTCGTTATAGATAAGTTTGAACTTGTTCCAGACCCTAATGGAGGTCGTGCGCAACTTGTGAAGATTGAGGGTGCTAGTGAGACTGTCGATTTTGATTATCTTATCCCTGCTGTTTCCCAATCTGCTGATTTAAAATTCTTGCCAGAAGAGTGGGAGTTAGAGATGACTTCATGGGGAACTATTAAGACAAATGGTAAAGATTATATGACATCTCGCAAGGGTATTTTTGCCTCTGGAGATTGTGAGTATGGTCCTATGACTATTGTCAATGCAGTCGGTCAAGCTCGTCGTGGTGCTTCGGTTATCAGTCGCTATATTCATAGTGGTGAAATCAGCCTTAATGATGATGAGATTATGGAAGATCACCTTGCTAAACTCAAGGTTTACGATAAGAAAGAGAAGGTAACTGGATGGTTACCTGGGCTTCCTCGTGAGCATTCAAGTGTTCTTGATACTGCGTTTAGAAAGACAAATAATGCAGAAGTAAATCTAGGTTTTACACAAAATCAAGCGATGAGTGAAGCTGAACGCTGTATGCGTTGTTACTACATCGCTATGGTTCAGGCATAGGAGGTCGTTATGAGTAAAATTGTAAATTTTAAAATTGATGGCAAAGATGTAACTGCTCAAAAAGGCGAGACTATTTTAGAAGTAGCTCGTGCAAATGACATCTACATCCCGACAATGTGTTATATCTCAAAAACATCTCCATGTGCATCTTGTCGTATGTGTGTTGTCGAGGCTGAGGGAGTAGATGGTTTTGTACTAAGCTGTAACACTCCTCCAACTGAGGGTATAGAGATAACAACGAACAATACCG
>JALUKS010000192.1 GCA_027056465.1 Sulfurimonas sp. | reverse complement strand
TAGGGGATACTCTCCTCTCTGCAGTTATTGTTCTTGTTTTACTTTTTGTGCTAGGAAAACATATAGTGACTTGGTTGCTTCACTTTTCAGCCTCTTCTGAACTAGATGAACTTTTTATGGGTTCTGTGCTCTTTATAGTAGTAGGTGCTTCACTTTTTGCATCTTTTATGGGTTTTACATACTCACTTGGTGCATTTGTGGCAGGAATGGTTATCGCAGAAACACGTTATCATCATAAAGTAGAAGCAGATATTGCTCCATTTAAAGATATTTTACTCGGGACTTTTTTTGTCACTGTGGGGATGAAAGTAGATCTTAGTGTCTTTTTCAACAATATTGGTATTATTATAGCCCTTTTTGCTCTTGTTCTTGTACTTAAAACAGTACTCATCTATCTTGTACTCAAGTTTTCACAAAGTAGTGCCACTTCACTCAAGACTGCCCTCTCTCTTTCTCAAGTAGGAGAGTTCTCCTTTGTTATTTTTGCAGTTGCAGCTGAAGGAAATATTCTTGATGACTCTTTAGTCTCTTTACTTGTGCTCGTTGTCATCTTTTCCATGGTTGTAACACCATTTTTTATTACACATATTAATGACTTTGTTGAGAAAATTATTAAACAGAGAGATATCATCACGGATATGTCACCTTTACAGTCTCGACAAGATCATGTCATTGTATGTGGTTATAGTGTTGTAGGGAAGTTTGTTACAAAAGATTTAGAAGAGTTTGGGGCTCCTTATGTAGTAGTAGACAACTCGAATAAGCATGTAAAAGAGGCTCTTCATGATGACAGAGAAGCTTACTTAGGAGATGCCTCAAAGGTGGCTATTTTAAATGCACTTCATATTGAAAAAGCAGCAGCTATCATCGTGACACTAGACAATATCGACAAAAAACGACTTATCTGCGAGAGTATATTAAAACACTCAAAAGATGCAAACCTTATAGTAAAAGTAGTCTCTTTAGAAGAGAAGCAAAAGCTTGCAGATTTAGATATAACGGTTATAGTTGATGGTAAGGTAGAGGTAGCTCGTGTTTTAGTGGAGAGAATGCTCTCTTGCCAACTATCTGAACGCTAAGTTAGACAAATCTCTTTTAATACCCTCGCTTCTGGGTCTAAACTTACACATGCAGCTAGAAGAAAAAGAGAGGGATTAGTTCCCTCTACTTCCTGGTTTTATAGCTTCACTTCCATCCTTACAGAGTGGACATGCATCTGGTGCATACATCTCAAATGTAAAGTCAGCAAGTGCAAAAAATGGAATATCTTGTGGAAGTTTACAGTTAGGTTTTGTCTCGATGTCAGAGTGTTCGCGTTTACAAAAACCACGGTTAGCAAGTGCTGCAGTACCTACGATAACTCCACCAAGTTCAGTGACAACTTTTGCAGCTTCCATAGCAGAACCACCAGTTGTGATGATGTCCTCGCACATAAGGACTTTTTCGCCCTTTGCAACCTCAAAGCCACGACGGATGCTCATCTCACCATTCACACGCTCAGCAAAGATGAAACGCACATCTAACGCAGTAGCAAGAGCAAATCCAGCGATAAGTCCACCAAGTGCAGGGGCACAAACAGTGTCTATCTCTAAGCCACTCTCTTTTATCTGCTGAGCAAGCGCTTCAGCTAAAAGCTTCGCAGTTTTAGGATCTTCTAAAACCTTTGCAGATTGAAGGTAAAACTGTGAGTGGTTCCCAGAACTAAGTTTGAAGTGACCCTCTAAAAGAGCATCAGCATCCATATATATTTTTTTAATATCCATCATTAAACCTTTAAAATCTCTTGTTCTTTCTCTTTAAGAGTGCTATCGATTGTAGCGATAAACTTATCAGTTATTTTTTGGATATTCTCTTGAGCAGATTTTGATTCATCAGTTGTAATCTCTTTCTCTTTTTCAAGTTTTTTGATTTTATCATTTGAGTCGCGTCTATCGTTACGAATACTTACTTTCGCGTTTTCGCCCATTACTTTCATCTGCTTTACAGACTCTTGACGCTGCTCTACTGTCATTGGTGGGAAGAAAAGTTTGATTTGATCACCATTGTTGTTTGGGTTTACACCTATGTTTGCAGCAGCGATAGCCGTTTCAATATCTTGAAGAAGGTTCTTCTCCCAAGGATTTACAACTATTGTCGTAGCATCAGTAGCGATAACAGAACCTACCTGATCAAGTGGTGTTGGCGTACCGTAGTAGTCTATTTTTACATTGTCCAAAACAGAGATAAGAACCTTACCAGTTCTAAGTGTTTTAAAGTCACGGTGCATGTGTTCTACACTACCTTCCATTTTTGTATTGCAAGTGTCGAAGATTTCATTTAACATTATATGTTCCTTGAGTGTATTAATAGTGTAATTATAGCAGGAAATCTTTTAAAGTTGTGTAAAAATTGAGCTACTCTTAGAGTAACTCAAGGAAAGGGAAAGATTATTTAGAGTTGTTTGTCTCTGCTTTTATGGCAACTGGTGCTTTAGGAGAAACAACATTTTTGTTCACAACCATCTCATCAACTACAGAAGCTTGAGCAGCTTTAGAGTACATATAGCCAAGTGTGATTGTGTTTACTAGAAATAAAAATCCAATAGTAAAAGTAGCTTTTGCTAAGAAACTATTTGGTCCTTTTGCCCCGAAAACAGAGTCGTTAGATCCACTGTATGCCCCAAGACCGATGCTTGAACTCTTCTGTAAAAGCACAGCGATAACGATCATAATCACTAAAACAATCTGTACGATAAGTAAAAGACTAGTTGTCATAAATAAATTCCTATTATTCTAAAAGTGGCGAATTATATCTAAAAAAGCTTAGATTATCAACCATATTAAAATAAAAAAGAGGTATAATCGCAAAAACAATTCATAAGGTATCTATAATGCAATATAAAAAGAGGATTACTTTTCTAGTATTTTCTATTTCACTTCTCTCCCTTTTTCTACTTGGGTGCAGTAGTAACTCTAAAGAGCAAAAAACAGATAGAAAGCCAACTATAAGTGTGAGTTCTTTTGCTCTTTATGACATCACAACTGCTATCGCTAAAGATACATTTGTAGTAAATCATATCTTACCTTTTGGGGTCGATCCTCACTCCTATGAGCCAACACCAAAAACTATGGCAACTATAGAGAAGAGTGCATTAGTTATTTATAGTGGTGCAGGGCTTGAGCCATGGATACGAAACTATACTTTTAAACAAAAGGTACTTAATATTTCTAAATTTGTACATCTTCGAGAACTTACTAAAAAAGAGGAGCATAAAGGTCATCATGGTTTAGGAGTCGATCCTCACTACTGGTTAAGTATAGAAAACATGAAAATTGCAACAGATTCGATAACGAAAGAGCTTATCGCCCTTCAGCCAGAGAATGAAGCATTTTATAGAAAAAATGAGAAGAGTTATCTTAAAGATTTAGAGACTCTACAAAAAGAGTATGCAGAATCTCTTAAAAGTTGCAAGCAAGAGAGGATAGTGGTAACACATAATGCTTATGGCTATCTTGCTCGTGAATTTGGTTTTAAGGTTATCTCTTTAAGTGGACTCTCTCCTGAAGCACAGACAAATGCAAAGAGTATGCAGAGACTCATAGAGACTATAAGAAAAGAGAAAATTACACATCTTTTTAGTGAAAGTTTTGCGAGTGCAAAGAGTATGCAGAGCATCGCTGATGAAGTTGGACTTCATGTTGATACTCTTGATGCACTAGGCAATATCACTGCTGATGAGATGAAGCAAAATCTTAATTATAAAAAAATTATGGAGAGAAATCTTCATAAGATTCATGAGGCACTCGAGTGCAACTAAAATTTGAAGTACCTATCTTTGATGTAAAAAACCTCTCTTTTCTTGTAAGAGAAAACACTATTCTCTCAAATATTTCATTAGAGATTTTTCATAGTGAGTATATCGCTATCATAGGTCCAAATGGTGGGGGAAAAACAACACTTATTCGTATGTTATTAGGTTTAGAAAAACCAACTGCTGGAGAGGTCAAGCTTTTTGGTAAAAAGATGAGCGATTTTAAAGAGTGGTATAAAATAGGTTTCGTTCCTCAGCGAGCCTCTCTTGTAGATGAAAACTTTCCTGCAACAGTAGAAGATATAGTGAAAATGGGTCGTGTTGCACAACATAGTATCTTTACAAGGTTTTCTAAAGAAGATGCAAAAATAGTACATGATGCTATGGAGAAGATGGATATTTTAGATCTTAAAGAGAAAATGATAGGGACACTTTCAGGAGGACAGCGCCAACGTGCGATGATTGCTCGCGCTCTTGCCTCCTCTCCAGAAATACTTATACTTGATGAGCCAAATACTGGAGTAGATATGGTCTCACAACAGCGTTTTTATAAACTTCTTGCTAAACTCAACAAAGAGGAAAAGATGACTATACTCTTTATTACCCACGATATTGGAGTTATCGCTGATGATATCACGAGACTCTTTACTATAAACCAAAAAGCGACTATCTGTAATGATCCCAAAGAGACAATATCATGTGAAGATATTTCAAAGCTCTATGGAAGAGAGTCGCATCTAATCTCGAATCATAAACACAATCACTCAGGAGATACAGAATGTTAGAAATGCTGAGCTATGAGTTTATGCAAAGAGCTTTTATAGCAGGGCTTCTTATAGCAACTCTTGCCTCAATTAGTGGGACTTTTATCGTGCTTAAACGCTACTCACTTATGGGTGAAACATTGGCACACTCTTCACTTGTTGGTGTTGCTGTAGGGCTTGTAGCAGGGTATAATCCTCTTTGGGTAGCAGTAATCTTTGCAGTTCTCTCTTCGTGGCTCATAGAGTATCTTAGAAGTAGTTTTGCACTCTATTCGGATGCTATACTCTCTATCATGCTTTCAGGTTCATTGGCTCTTGCTGTTATTATTGTCTCATTAGGTGGAGCATTTAATAACTCACTTTTCTCTTATCTATTTGGTTCTATTCTCTCCGTTAGCAGTGATGATTTGGTGACTATTATACTCTTTGGTTCTCTCTCCTTGGGACTTTTACTTCTCTTTAATCGAGAGCTTTTTTTTATATGCTACGATGAAGAAGTGGCAAAAATAAGTGGTATCAAAGTAAAGTTTTTAAACTTTCTGCTTGTGACTATTGTAGCTATTATCATAGCACTCTCGATTCGTATTGTAGGGAGTTTGCTTATCGGTGCGCTTATGGTTATTCCTACAGCTGCTGCTCTTCAGTTTCGTGTAGGATTTAAGAGGAGTATGCTTATCTCTTTGGCGTTTGCTCTTTTTAGTGTCCTCTTTGGTATGACAACCTCTTACTACTTCTCACTCCCATCTGGTGCGACTATCGTTATAAGTGTTATAGCCCTCTTTGTCATCTCTCTGATAATTAACAAAAAATGAAAATAAGCCAAGAGTTTTCTAAACATGCCAAAGAGTATGATAGTTATAATATCATCCAAAAAAATGTTATTCAAAAGCTTTTAGCAGATGTGAAAACTAAGCCAAAGTATATATTAGATTTGGGTTGTGGTAGTGGTGAACTCTGTAGAAGTGTAGAGTGGAAGTACAAGCATTTTGTAGGGGTAGATTTTGCTCCTCAGATGTTAGAACTGCATCCCAAGAGTAAAAAAATAGAAGCTATCTATGGAGACTTTAATGATAGAACACTTTTTGAGCATCTTCGTACTTATAAGTTTGAGTATCTCTTCTCAGCCTCAGCCCTACAGTGGGCAGAAGATTTGGACAAAGTGTTTGTCAATATTGCAAAGTTAAATCTACCTCTCTCTTTAGCTATTTTTACCTCAGGCACTTTTGCCACGTTAAACAAAACAGCAAACCTTATACCACTTCTGCGTTCAGCAGAAGAGATACAAAAACTTCAAATAAAATACTTCGATGCTGATTTTGAAGTAGTCAAATACACCTTAGAGTTTGAAAATACAAGAGAGATATTTCGCTACATCAAACACAGCGGTGTAAGTGGATCGAGAAATGTTTTAGCTTTTAAAGAGACAAAACAACTTATGAAAGAGTATCCTCTCAACTACTTAGAGTTTGAGGTGGTGTTTATTCGCTCTCGTTAGCTTCAGCTAGGAGTATCTCTTTTTCGAGGTTATAAAGCTCGTAACGGATGTATTTGAACTTTTCACTATACTCTATACTCTCAAGCTTATAAAGCTCCTCAAGGACACGTGAGGACTCTTGTCCGCGTTTAAAGTTCGCTGTGAGTATGCTCATAGTATCACTACGGTTGAGTTCACTCTTTGTAGAAGTTCTCAGCACATCATTTATACTATCACGATACTTTAAAAGTTCAAGAGTTTCATTGATACGAGCAAGATGGCGAAGTTCTTTGAGTTTTTTGGAAAGAGTTTTGTTGTTGTCACGGTAACGCATGATGTCTTCAATGACACGTATCCCTTCTTTAAGACGGTTAAGGTTAGCATCTAGCACCCGATAGAGATCGGGGGAGAGAGTAGTTTTAGTCATCGTTTCCGAAGATTCCGAAGAGTTGAAGTAATGCAGTAAAGATGTTCAAGAAGTCTAAGTAAAGAGCAATAGCTCCATCTATAGGTGTTTCATAAGCACCACGCATGATGTTCTGAGTATCAAAAATCACTAAAACACTAAAAAGTAGTACAACAGCTCCAGAGAGAATAACCTGAAACATTGGGTTGTGTAAAAACATATTAATGACAGAAAACACAACTATAACGATAAGTGCAATCATTAAAGGCTTTGTATAGCTTGTAAAGTCACGTTTAGTTTTAATAGCAAAAAAACTCATACTACCAAACACAACAGAAGTCATAGCGAAAGCATTACCAACAATCACACCACCACCATTCATACCTAAAGTATAAGATAAAAGAGGTGCAATAGTTATACCTGTCATAAAAACAAAAGCAAACATAACAAGTAAGTTAATACCTGGTTTACGCTTAACAAATTGTAGTCCTATTAAGAGTCCAATCTCTAAAAAGAAGAGAGGCCACATCATAGTTTGAATTGTTCCAGCTAAAGGAACACCAACATAAGCACCAACAGCACCGGCCATCATGGAAGCAGCAAATAACTTGTATGTCTCTTTGACAAACGCGATTATTTGTGTATCACCACGGCTTGCAGTTTCATAAGAAGCAGTATCACCTCTTGCATAGTCACGATCATATAGTCCCATATTAATTCCTTGTAAAATATCTTGTA
>JALUKS010000191.1 GCA_027056465.1 Sulfurimonas sp. | reverse complement strand
AGATGCTTGAGCTTCTTCGTAATCGTGTTTCTCCTGGTGTTGATGATGCGGCATACGTAAAAGCAGCATTTTTAAATGAAGTGGCTTTGGAAAAGCATACTGTTCCTTCTATTGCACCCGAAGCAGCCGTAGAGATGCTTGGAATGATGCTTGGCGGATACAATGTCAAACCACTGGTTTCATGTTTAACTTCAAAAAATGTTAAAGTTGTTGCATCTGCCATTGATGCGCTGTCTCATACACTGCTTGTATATGATGCATTTAATGATGTTGAAGAGTTACACAAAAAAGGTGTAAATGCCGCGAGTGAGGTATTGGCTTCATGGGCAAAGGCTGAATGGTTTACTTCAAAACCTGCATTAGCCGAAAAAATTACTGTGACTGTATTTAAAGTTCCTGGTGAAACAAATACAGATGATTTATCTCCTGCTTCAGAAGCATTTACTCGATCAGACATTCCTCTTCATGCAAACTCTATGCTTACTGCCAAGATGGAAGACCCAATGGGTACTATTAACAAACTTAAAGAGCTTGGACATCCTGTAGCATATGTTGGTGATGTTGTTGGTACTGGTTCATCAAGAAAATCTGGTATTAACTCTGTACAATGGCATATGGGTGAAGATATTCCTGGTGTTCCAAACAAACGTACTGGTGGTGTTATTCTTGGTGGAACTATTGCTCCTATATTTTTTGCAACCGCAGAAGATTCCGGTGCACTTCCTTTAGAACTTGATGTAACACAGATGGAAACTGGTGATGTTATCGACATCTATCCATACAAAGGTGAAGCGCATAAAAATGGTGAGTGTATTGCAACTTTTAATCTTCGTCCAAATACAATTACTGATGAAGTGCGTGCAGGTGGTCGTATTCCTCTTATTATCGGACGTGGTCTTACTTCTAAAGCTCGTAGTGTTTTAGGCTTTGATGCAACAGATATCTTTTTAACAGCAGATCAGCCTGCAGACAATGGCAAAGGGTATACCTTAGCACAAAAGATGGTCGGTAAAGCTTCTGGTTTAGCCGGTGTTCGTCCAGGTATGTATGTAGAGCCTGAAATGAGTACAGTTGGTTCTCAAGATACAACAGGTCCAATGACTAGAGATGAGATTAAAGAGCTTGCTGCACTTGGTTTTAATGCAGATTTAGTTATGCAGTCATTTTGTCATACAGCTGCATACCCGAAACCTTCAGATGTGCAAATGCACCACACACTTCCTGACTTTATAGCAAACCGCTCAGGTGTTGCTCTTCGTCCGGGTGATGGTGTTATACACTCATGGTTAAACAGAATGGTTCTTCCAGATACTGTTGGTACCGGTGCAGACAGCCATACACGTTTTCCTATTGGTATCTCTTTTCCTGGTGGATCAGGAATCGTTGCTTTTGCCGGTGTAACAGGTTCTATGCCTCTTACTATGCCTGAGTCTGTTCTTGTACGCTTTAAAGGTGAAATGCAGCCGGGTATCACACTTCGTGACCTTGTAAATGCTATTCCACACCAAGCGATTAAAGAGGGACACTTAACTGTTGAGAAAAAAGGAAAGAAAAATATTTTTGCCGGTCGTATCTTGGAGATTGAAGGTTTACCTGATTTAAAAGCTGAGCAAGCATTTGAGCTTTCTGATGCTTCTGCCGAGCGTTCAGCTGCTGCATGTACAGTAAGACTAAACAAAGAACCTGTAATTGAGTACCTCAAATCAAATGTTACTCTCCTTAACTCCATGATTGATGCAGGATATGAAGATCACAGAACATTGGCGCGTCGTGTTGTTAAGATGGAAGAGTGGTTAGCAAAACCTGAATTAATGGAGCCAGATGCTGATGCTGAGTATGCAGCAGTCATCGAGATCGATTTAAATAAAATCACTGAACCAATCTTAGCATGTCCTAATGATCCGGATGATGTGGCAACACTTTCTGAGATTTTAGCATCAGACAGACCTACAAATATTGATGAAGTCTTTGTTGGTTCTTGTATGACAAATATCGGTCACTACCGTGCACTTGGTGAAGTTCTAAAAGGTGAGGGCGCTGTTCCAACACGTCTTTGGGTTTGTCCTCCGACAAAAATGGATGAGAAACAACTGACAGAAGAGGGTTACTATGCACTCTTTGGTGCTGCAG
>JALUKS010000190.1 GCA_027056465.1 Sulfurimonas sp. | reverse complement strand
GCATCTGCCCATACTCATCTTTGGCTTCTAGGTGGTATGTTCGGTAGGATTTTTTATCAAACTTTCCATTTTCATAGACTATCATCGCCCCAACAGTTGCAACTCCTGAGATATGGGAGTTATCAAAGCACTCCACTCTTGAGGGGATTTTGTCAAGTTTGCAGAGTTCTTGAATCTCTTTAGGGAGGATATTGCAGTCACTTTTTCTATCTTTTTTAAGTAGTTCTTCGGCGTTTAGTAGTGCTAACTCTATGAGATCCTTGCGTTTGCCTCTTTGTGGTGTCATAATCTGTGCCTTTTTCTCAAACACTTTAGAGAGGTGACTCTCGATGCTCTCATGAGCCTCTATCGTTTTAGCGAGTAAAATCGGAGCGACTATTGGAGGTTTCTCCTCTTTGTAGTAGTCAAGGAGCGCTCTTAGGTAGAGTTCATCCTCAAAAAACTCCTCCTCTTTGATGTTGATGTAGTCATGAGAGGAGGAGATAATCTTCCCATTTCTCATAAAGATACGAACGGTAACAGCACGAGTCGCTGAGTTTTTTACCACAAAAATATCGTAGTTCTCCTCTGTAGCGAAATCAATCTCACTCTTTATCTCAGAGCGACCTATGCGCTCACAACGGTCACGAAGCTCTGCTCTGTTTTGTTATGTGTTCAATCATAAGCTTTTTGCCTATGTTTAAAATCTACAACAGCCACAATAAGTTTATCATCTTCGATGAGATAAAAGAGTCTATAATTTCCTATTCTATACCTATAATAACCCTCTAAATTATCTTTTAACTTTTTTATATTTGAACCATAAAATGGATTTTCTCTAAGTTGAGGGTACACAAAATTTTCAATTTTTGCATAGAGTTTTTTATCTAACTTCTTTTTGACTTTTTCAAAAGTTTTAGTTTCAGCAATTTGATATTTAAACAATTGTGTAATCGCCTTTTTTGAAATCATCTAATCCATTCATTAAGTTGTTTACAAGTTCTTTGTCCTCTAAAATTTCATTCATTTCATCTTTTTCTACAAATTGTGATGAAGTAAGATATTGCATTGTTGCGAACTCTATAAAGTTTGAAAGATTCCTTCTTTGTCCATCTGCTGCAAGTTTTATCATATTATAAATAGAATCATCTACTCTCATTGTAACTGTTTTCATAGTATAAAGCCTTGAATATTTAATAGTCTAATTATATTCAATTTTATTCTTTTTGTCAAATAGTTTGACTTTCACATAACGGTTGTCGTGAGCGATAATTTTCCGCTAGGGAAATTATTCGTCTCCTCGTATTTGTTGTATGTTTTACTGCTTTAAAGTTCCACTATTTTCTAAAGCTAGTCTCACTTTCTCTTGATTCTTCTATCTCAACTATCATCTCAATTACTTTTTTATAGCTATTAATAAAATACTTTTTAAACAAAGTATAATTACCAGTTTCGTAATATGTAACTATCGATTTTAAGTACTCTTTTACACTCTCTTCATCTGGGATATAAATCATATTTAGTGTATCTTTTAAAACTACATTTAACATCAATCTAGCTGTTCTTTTGTTGCAATCTGTAAAGTATTGAAGATATGCTAAATTGTTATGAATATATAAAGCTTTGTTAAATGGATTAGAAATTGTATCTGCTATTTTAAAGAGATAATTCAATTCATCATCAAGTTTTTCTTTTGTTGCTAAAGGTATGTAGTTGCATCCTAAAATAGTAACTTCGCTATCTCTTGGAGTTGCTCTTCTATTTTCTGCTATCATCTCAGCAGATAAAATATAATGCAAATCTTTCAGAGTTTGTTTTGATGGTTGCAAATCTTTAGTTATAAATATCTCATAAGCTTCTCTAAGATTTAAAATCATCTTTGCATCGCTATATTTCTTACCACCTGCTGTTCTTCCGTATTGTATCAAAGCCTGTGTATCTAGTTTGTCATAAGTATTACCCTCAATAAGTGCAGAAGTATGGATAAAATCTAATCCAAACTTATCTATATAACTTTTATTGTTTAAAAACTTTTCTAATGAAACTTTTTGATTTAACTCTTCTAAAAGTTTTATCTCATTTGGTGTAAATATATCTGTATTATCTAAATAATTAGGGTTGTAGGTTATCATCTTTAAACTCCTTGTTCCAATTTTAT
>JALUKS010000189.1 GCA_027056465.1 Sulfurimonas sp. | reverse complement strand
GAGTGAACGCAGATGTGGTGTAACGGCTGCAAGTGCAGGAAATCATGCACAAGGTGTTGCACTCTCTGCAAGTAAGTTTGGTATAAAAGCTGTTATCGTTATGCCAGAGTCAACACCACTTACAAAAATAAACGGTGTAAAACATTACGGTGCAGAGGTCATTTTACATGGTGCTAACTATGATGAAGCATACTCTCATGCTTTAGAGTATGCCAAACAAAACGCGATGACATTTGTTCACCCTTTTGAAGATGAAGAGGTGATAGCAGGGCAGGGTACAGTTGCCCTTGAGATAGTTGCGAGTTGTGAAAATCTTGATGCTGTTATCATCCCCATCGGTGGTGGTGGACTTATCGCTGGAATGAGTCTAGCATTAAAAGAGAAAAATCCAAATATAGAAGTGATTGGAGTGAGTGCAAGTGGTGCGCCTGCGTTTAAAGAGTCGTATGAGAAAAAAGAGCCAATAGATAGCACAAGTGTAAGAACTATCGCCGATGGTATAGCTGTTCGTGACACTTCAAAAATAACGCTCGAATATGCTCTTAAAAATGTAGATAAAATTCTCTCTGTTGATGATGCAGAGATTGCCAGTGCTATTCTCTATCTGCTAGAGAAACAGAAGCTTGTTGTTGAGGGTGCAGGTGCTGTTGGTGTCGCTGCACTTTTGCATCATAAACTAGAGTTCTTAAAGGGCAAAAAAATTGCCATCGTTTTAAGTGGTGGCAATATGGATGTGACACTTCTCTCTGTTATCATAGAAAAAGGACTCTTAAAATCGCATAGAAAGATGAATGTCACAGTAACACTTGTCGATAAACCTGGATCATTGATGCGTTTTACACAGATACTAGAAGAACTTAGTGCAAATATTGTCCATATTGCTTACGATAGAACCTCCATCTCTCTTGATTATGGGGATGCAAATGTAACGGTACATATGGAGACAAAAGGAAAAGAGCATCAGGATGAGATAAGAAAAGTGCTGAAATCTGAGGGCTATTTAAGGGAGTATAAATAATGTTGATAGTTAAGAATGTTAGTATAAAAAAACCTGTTATATATTTAAATATATTAAAAGATAAGAAATTGCTAGCAGTTGACTCTGATACTACAGTAAGAACATTTACAACAGAAGAACTCACTTTAGCAAGTGGATTCAAAGCAAATATCAAACATGAAAGATATAAAACACAAGTTGTAACCTTTAGTGAAGAGGGAGATTATTTTGCAACACTCTCCTCAGATTGTAGAGAGTCGCGTCTCTATAATGCAAAAACAAAAAAAGTCATTGCACGAGTAAGTAGACATCAAGGTGAAGTCTCTTGTGTGGGAATAGATCCTCTAACAAGGTTTATGTTCTCATGTGGAGATGATGGAAAAACTTTTGTGACAGATATTAAAAGTGGAAAGTTGATTTTCACTCTACCTCCTCATGCAGATACTATCAATGATATAGTCTTTAGTCCAAAGGGGACATGGGTTGCTACGGCAGGATATGATAGAAAAATCT
Source organism: Sulfurimonas sp. (assembly GCA_027056465.1). Lineage (GTDB taxonomy): Bacteria > Campylobacterota > Campylobacteria > Campylobacterales > Sulfurimonadaceae > Sulfurimonas. The sequence goes on along the minus strand of JALUKS010000189.1, from coordinate 19,191 downwards.
CTCTTTTTTCTTTAGTAACTATGACTCATAAAGAGAAGTTTAAAGCACACTCTGCTCCAATTGTAAAAATGAGATTTTTAAGTAAAAATAGACTTTTAAGTGTAGATAAAAATGCCAAAGCTATTGTATGGAATATACATAGCGGGAAAGTTCTTATGCGTTTAGAAGGTATTCATGATGATGTTGTCTCAGTTACTACAAGCAAGGATGATCAATTTTTATTTTTAGGAACAGCATTAGGTTATATACTCCTTTATGATTTAAATACTTATCAGCAACTTTCTAGTAAATATATTAAAATGGAATCTCCGCTTACTTATTTAGAATTTGATAAAGAGAATGACTATCTTATTGTTGGTACGGTTGATGGATTTATCGCATACTATGATATATATGAGGGGCAGGATAGGTTGATGGAACTCTTGAAAATGAAAAAATTTCAAGAGATAGAAAAAAGTTCCTTAGCAAATCCTATTTTGGCTTATACAAATATTTACGATATGGTTTCAAACCTTTGGGAAAATACTCTTAAAAAAGCGAAGATACTCTTACAAAATGGAGAAAACAAAAAGGCATTACTCCTTTTTGGGCATTTTGTAAATATTCCAAATAGAAATAAAGTTATTCAAAAAATTATCAAAGATTATGAGCAGTATGATAAATTTGTACAGTTTGCAAAAGAGCGTAAATTGGCATTGGCATATAGTTTAGCAAATACATTTCCTGTTTATAAAGAGTCTAAAATTTATCAGGCCTTAGAAAAACAGTGGAAAAAATCTTTTGTGGCAGCACAAAAACTCTCTCTTAGTGCAAAAGGTATGGATAGAGCAAAAGAGATGCTTGCTCCATATAGAGGGATCAGTGATAAAACTCGTCTTATTCAAGATATGATGACTAAAGGTGAAATTTATAAACGATTTCTTGCTTATTTTGGAAAAAGAGATTTTAAGATGTGTTCAGAACTCTTAAAACAGTATAAATTTTTAAAAGAGTTCCCCGAGTATGATACATTAAGTAATTATGCTGATAGTGTCTATATGAAACTATATGAATCAGTTAATAAAGGTGATACATATACAGCTAGTAAATACCTAAAAATACTTTCAGAGTTTGATGATTTTAGAGATGAACTCAATGAACTTTCTAAATCTATAGCAGCAAAACAGAAATTTTTTGATGCAGTAGAAAATAATAATTTACTTGTGGCTTATGAACTTTTAGATGCAAATGAAGAGCTTCTTGAAACAGAGGATGGAATAAAATTAAATAAACAGTGGTTAAAAGACATGGCAATGGCTAATGGTTTTGCACTTGCTGGGGATACTAACGGACTTAAAGATACCTTGCATATATATCTTAATATCACTTCTAAATATCGTGCACTAGCAAATGAATTTGCTTGGTGCTATAGTACTCAAATAGAACAAAAAATAGCAGGTGAAGCACTTCAAAAAGAGATCGAAAAAGGTATTAAAAATTATATATTAAATTTTGGATTAGAAGATCAGATTGTAGTACTCTTTGAAAAATTTCAAAAAGCTTACCCTGAGAGTAAGCTCAATATTGAATTACTCAGAGAAGGTTCTTCCTCTATGTGGCGTCCTTCAATGATAGTTTCCTCAATCTTAGAATAATATTAGTATTATATAAATTTTTTATAATAATAAAAACAAAAGAGAGAGTAGAGAGATAAGTAGAACGAGAACAACTTATTCAACAGAACTAAAAACTAAACTAGCATTAGAACTTCTTAAAGAGGAAAAGACATTTGTTGAGATAGCGGAAGATATTTTTAGATAACGCTGAGATGGCGATGGAACTATCCATTGCTGTGAAAGAGTATGCCTGACCGTAGGGACAAATGCCCTCATATAATACCAAATGCCTAAAAAAGGCTATAATTAAAATAAGAAGAGTTTTAGCATATCGAATCTGCCTTGAGACCAATTATTTGAGTCTGTCCCCAAGTCAGATAGCTAAATTATAAATTTGTACCCTAAGTTGCCATGTTCAAATCTAAATTTACAATTTTATTTTTTCAAATTTTCAAAAATTGCATTTCAGGTTTTAATTTTTGGTTTATACTATGGATTGATTTGGATTTAAGCAAAATATGACTATTATTTCAATAGTAAATTATTTGTTAGAGTGATGGAATAGTATATAAGGTTAACAAAGTCAGTAATTAGGGGCTTTTCGTAAAACAGGTACACAACTTAACAAAAAAGCCGATGTGATGGAATGGTATACATAGGTGATTCAAAATCACCCGCCGAAAGGCTTAGCGGTTCGAGTCCGCTCATCGGTACCATTTATATGTGTAATTACCTTTTTTTAAACAACCAAACGCTACCATCAAACTTCTTGCAACCCAAAACTTAGTAATACAAAAAGCACCAAAAAAGCCACAAATTGAGATGATTTATAGAGTTTGTGGCTATTGTGAATTTCTAAATATCTTTATATAGTCGTGTTTTAGATTTCCGATTTAGTCGTATCTCTATAGTATTAGTTAAAAACAACTTCTTCATCTGTTCGAGCATCTCTTCTGGTTCTTTCTAAAAAAGTGTATTTACCCACACTTTGTTAGAAGGAACTCTAATATTATAGAGTGATTTGGTTTGTTGTCTAATTTGGTATGGACTTATTAGGATTAAAAGTAAATAACTTTATGTCGATATATGTGTATGGAACTTTTATTGCTACACTTTTAGTAATAAAATGATAATATAATGAAGAATTTATCTGGAGGTGTATTATGCGAGTTACACAGAGTATGTACTATAACAATATTTTTAATGATAACAACTCAAAAATAAATAAAGAACTTTTTGATGTAAACAAGCAGATTGCTTCTGGTCTGCAAATACAATATGCTAGTGATGATGTACGAACCTTCACTGAAACTATGCGTCTTGATAATGAAATGGTTACTATTGGTCAGACAAAGAAGAGTATAGATAGTGGCTATAAAGTTTCTGATCAGACAGATGCTACTATGAATGGGTTTACAGATAGCATGAATAATATGAGAACACTCCTTGTTCAAGCTTCTAATGATACTAATGATGAGACTTCACGCGATGCTATTGTAAAAGAACTTCGAGGAGAAGAAGATAATCTAAGGAGTCTTGCCAATACTTCTATAAATGGAAAGTACCTGTTTTCTGGTTCAGCAGTAAATGTAAAACCAATTGCTGAGGATGGTACATATCAAGGAAATGATGGAGAGATGAAAGCATTTCTCGGTTCTAATAATAAACAAAAATATAATATTACAGGAGATGAGCTTTTCTTAGGTGAAGAGTCTGGAGTTAAAAGAGAGATAACTTCTAATGTTGTTAATACTAACTTACTACAAAATCGTGAAGATCTTCAAAACTCCTCTTCTGACACTGAGCCTCTTACTAGTTCAAGTTCCATTCGAAACTTAATGGGTGATTCTGATAATCAGAGTGATCCAGATGCCAAACATTATTTTTATCTTCGTGGAACCACTAGCAGTGGAGAGTCTATTAAAGAGAAATTTGTTATGAAAGATGATGATAGTGTAGATTCACTACTTTCTAAAATTGGTTCTGCTTATGGAAATACAGGAAGTACTGATGTAGTGAATGTCACTATGAACGATGCAGGGCAAATCGTTATTGAAGATAAACTCAAAGGATCTAGCAAATTAGATTTTCATCTCGTAGGTGCAGTTGATTATAATGACAATGATGACAACAATAGTAAGGCAGATGTAAGTGATATAGATGATTTAGAGAAAAATGGTGGTACTACTAACTTTGATGATGCATCAACGAATAATGGGCTTTATATTAAAGAGTTTGTGAAGTCTAATCTTACACCTACTGATGGTGGTGGAGTAGCAGCAGATGCAGCAACTACAATACAAGGTGCAGTATATGATCGAGCAGACTTTAGCATTAACGGTGCTACACTCTCGTCTAGTTCACCTCAAATAGTAAAAGGAACAAATGAGTTCGCAACAAACTCTACGAAACTCTCTGAAGTAGCTGATTTATCTCAGAATAGTGATGGAACATTAGATGGAACTACTTTTAAACTTGCAGGAACAGATATTAATGGGAATGATTTTAATGTAGATATTAAACTTAACTCAACGGCGAATGGGGGGTCTGTTTTTACTGTAGATGGGACAGATTATACGATTTACAACATGGATGATCCAAGAGATGCTACCGATGCTGATAAAGTAACATATAAACAACTTATGGATGTTATGAATATGGTAACAACCAATAATCTTCCAGCAGGTAATACTGCCGATGATTATGATACTGCAATTAAAAATGCCTCAGCTTCAGGAAATACTTATCTTTCTTATGATGGAAAAATTGAATTTAAGGACTTAACAAGTTCAAACACAAAAGCAACTCTCTCTTTATATGACTCTAGTAGTGATGGTTTTACTACAGATGCATCTGGAAATGTTACAGATGCGGCATCTGTTATGACTTTTAATACAAATAATGCACTGACAGTACGTGATCCCAAGACAGATTTTTTTAAAACAATAGATGACATTATTAAAGCTGTTGAGAATAATAGTAATACTCCCAATGCGAATGCCCCTGATGCAAGAAATGTAGGAATACAAAATGCAATTACAATGATGGATGATCTTCAAAATCATACTTTTAAAATGCAATCAGTTGCAGGTGCTCAGTCAAATACACTCTCTACTTCCTTAGAACGCACAGAAACATTAGAAATAAGTACAATGAGCCTTCGCTCATCCGTAATAGATACAGATTTAGCAGAGTCTTCTTTGAAACTCTCTCAACTTAATTTAAATTATGAAGCAATGTTGTCAACTGTAAGTAAAGTTTCACAATTAAGCTTAGTTAATTATCTGTAATTTATAAAAATATTGCAAATTGCCAAATAAATCCTTTTTGAAACATTTTTAGCTATACTTCTTTTAAATTTTATATTATGGGATTTATGGATTTGAAAGATACATTTTTTATTATAGTAACCGGCCTTTTAGTTTATCTTGGATTTTCGACACTTTTAGGTGATAATGAGCTTATGGGTAGTTATGGTGTTAGTTTTTCTGCATTTAATAAACTCTATTTTGGATATATTTCTTATATATACCTTTTTGCCCTCATGCTTCCTCTCTATTCTTTATATAAAAATAGTAGCTTTGACTTCAGAAAAACAGAACTAACAATCGCTACTTTTTTAATATTTTCCTCATTTCTACTCGCTCAGGGGCTTTTAGTAACAGATGAACTTCGTGGAAAATTCGGTGCTGATTTTGTTGATTTTTTAAGTCCTTATATTGGACTATTTGGTTTATGGGTGTTTTGGACTATTATTACTCTTGTTTCCGTTGTTATTATAGTAGATAGAAGTGCTTCGGAGATTTTCTCTCTTTTTTCTAAGTATATGATACAAAAACGAAACACTAGAATTACAAATAAGAAAAAACAAATTGTATATCAAGAAGCTCCAGAAGAAGAGATTATAGAAGCTGATGAAGATGAGTCTAATCAAAGTGCAGATACAACTTGTGGAGATTTAGAAAAAGTTGAGTCAGAGAATGCAGAAGAAGTGCAAGTAGTAACAGAAGAAGAGTACATACATGAAGAAGTTGAGATAGATAAACCTACTTACCTTCGTAAAGAAAAAGAGAAGAAAACAACAAATATTTTAGATCTAGTAGAAGAGGTCAAAGAGCAGAAAAATACAATAGTTGTCGAAGAACTAGAAGAAAATGCGAAACTTCTTGCAGATATAGATATAGGTAAGGTTGAAAAACCAAAAAACTTTAAATTACCTTCAATAGATTTTTTACAAAAACCACCTAAAAAGACAAAGAGTATAGATGAAAGTGAGCTAGATGATAAGATTCGTTACCTTATAGAAAAGCTTGCACATTTTAAGATAGATGGTGATGTAGTACGTACTTATACTGGTCCAGTTGTTTCTACATTTGAATTTAAGCCAGCTGCAAATGTCAAAGTAAGCAAGATTTTAGGGCTTCAAGATGACCTCGCTATGGCTCTTTCAGCTGAAACTATCCGTATTCAAGCTCCTATTCCTGGTAAGGATGTAGTAGGAATAGAGATCCCAAACGATACATTTGATACCATTTACTTAAGAGAAGTTTTAGATGATAAGCTCTTTAAGGATTCCTCTTCGCCTCTTACTATGGCACTTGGAAAAGATATCGTAGGAAATCCTTTTGTAACAGATTTAAAAAAATTACCACATCTACTTATAGCTGGAACGACGGGGAGTGGGAAGAGTGTTGGTATTAATGGTATGATACTCTCTCTTCTCTATAAAAATTCGCCAGATCAACTACGTTTACTAATGATAGATCCAAAAATGTTAGAGTTTTCAAGTTATAATGACATTCCACATCTACTTACACCAGTAATAACAAAACCAAAACAAGCTATAGCAGCACTCAATAATATGGTAGTAGAGATGGAACGCCGTTATGAACTTATGGCAGAAACTCGTACAAAAAATATTGAAAATTATAATGAAAAAATGAATAAAACTGATGGAGAATCTTTTCCCTACATTGTAGTTATCATAGATGAGCTTTCTGATTTGATGATGACAAGTGGTAAGGATGTAGAAATCTCTATAGCAAGGCTTGCACAGAAATCTCGTGCTTGTGGTATTCACCTCATAGTAGCAACACAGCGTCCTTCAGTTGATGTTGTAACAGGTCTAATAAAAGCAAATCTTCCTTCTCGTATCTCCTATAGAGTAGGGCAGAAGATAGACTCTAAAATCATATTAGATCAGATGGGTGCTGAGTCGCTCTTAGGACGTGGTGATATGCTCTTTACTCCTCCTGGGTCTACTGGACTTGTGCGCTTGCATGCTCCATGGGCAACGGAAGAGGAGATAGATAATATAGTGGAGTTTATTAAAGCACAACGTGAACCTAATTATGATAAAAGTTTTCTCCTTGAAGAGTCGCAGGGTAGTGCAGCAGGTGGAGGTACAGAATCTTATGAAGAGCTAGATGAACTCTATGAAGAGGCAAAAAATGTTGTCTTAACAGATAAGAAAACATCTATATCCTACCTACAACGTAAGCTTCAGATAGGCTACAACCGTTCTGCTCGTGTGATAGAGCAGTTAGAAAATGAGGGTGTACTCTCTGCTCCAAATGCTAAAGGCATTAGAGAGATTCTTTAATGGCAAAGGCATCTTTTGTTTTTACATCTCGAAAAAACTCTTTTGAAGTCTCTATTCCAAATCTTGAGTCTTTGAGTGTAGAGCAGATTCAAGAGATAGAGGCTTTTGTACAAAAACGCAAGGGTGTTTTTGATTTTAGTCGTTATAAGTTTAGCATACAAAAACGCATAGAGTACAGAGAGTTTGTGAAGTTGATAGAGTCACTCTCCTTAGATGTAAATTGCAGTAATAATCCGATAGTAGCAGAAGAGAAACCTAGGATTACTTTTGGTAACTATAAAGGTATGCACTATTTTGAACTTCCAGACTCTTATCTTTTATGGTTACAGGGAAACTACTCTGGGCAAGACAAAGCGATAATAATGCAAGAGATTAAACATAGAAAACTCTAAATGTTACTATTTTCTACATAAAATCAAATAGAACAAAAAAGGGTGTTTCTATTTGTAGCACTCTCTCTCTAGTTACCTATTCTTTAGATATAATTTGTAAAATTAAATTTACAGGAATAACTATGGCATTTTTAGAAGAGTATAAAGCACATGTTGCAGAGCGTGAGGCACTTGGTGTTCCACCCTTACCACTTTCAGCTGAACAAACAGCAGAGTTAATAGAACTTATCAAAGTAGAGTGCAGAGATGAGTTACTTGATTTACTAAGAAATCGTGTAGCTCCAGGTGTTGATGATTCTGCATATGTTAAAGCAGCATTTTTAAATGATGTAGTAGCAGGTAGTGTCAAAGTTGATGCTATCACTCCGAAAAAAGCAGTTGAGATGCTTGGTATGATGCTTGGTGGTTATAATGTTAAGCCGATGATTGATGCACTTTCATCTTCTGATACTGATGTTGTAAAAGAGGCTATAAAAGCACTTTCACATACACTCCTTGTCTATGACGCATTTAATGATGTTGAAGAGTTACACAAAGCAGGAAACGCAGCAGCAACTGAAGTTATGACTTCATGGGCAAACGCTGAATGGTTTACTGGTAAAGATGCACTCGCAGAGGAGATTACTGTAACTGTTTATAAAGTTCCTGGTGAGACGAATACTGATGATTTATCTCCAGCTTCAGAGGCTTTTACTCGTTCAGATATTCCTCTTCATGCAAACTCATTCTTAGTAAATAGAATGGAAAAACCATTAGAAACTATGGCAGAGCTTAAGAAAAAAGGTCACCCACTCGCTTATGTTGGTGATGTTGTTGGTACTGGTTCTTCTCGTAAGTCTGGTGTTAACTCTGTTCAATGGCATATGGGTGTTGATATAGATGGCGTTCCTAACAAGCGTACTGGTGGTGTTGTTTTAGGTAATACTATCGCTCCTATTTTCTTTGCAACAAGTGAAGATTCAGGTGCATTACCTTTAGAGCTTGATGTTTCTAAAATGGAAACAGGTGATGTTGTAACTATCTATCCTTATAAAGGTGAAGCGCATAAAGATGGTGAGTGCATAGCAACTTTCAAACTTAATCCTAACACTATTACTGATGAAGTTCGTGCAGGTGGTCGTATCCCTCTTATTATCGGTCGTGGTCTTACTTCTAAGGCTCGTGCTTGTTTAGGTATGGGAGTATCTGATATTTTCTTAACTGCTGAACAACCTGCTGATACAGGTAAAGGTTTTACTCTTGCTCAAAAAATGGTAGGAAAAGCTTCAGGTCTTGTTGGCGTTCGCCCAGGTATGTATGTAGAGCCTGAGATGACTACTGTTGGCTCTCAAGATACTACTGGACCTATGACTCGTGATGAGATTAAAGAGTTAGCGGCACTTGGTTTCAATGCTGACTTAGTGATGCAATCATTCTGCCACACAGCAGCTTATCCAAAACCATCTGATGTAACTATGCAGCATACACTTCCTGACTTTATCGCTAACCGTTCAGGTGTTGCACTTCGCCCAGGTGATGGTGTTATCCACTCATGGTTAAATAGAATGACACTTCCAGATACTGTTGGAACTGGTGCAGATAGCCATACACGTTTTCCTCTTGGTATCTCTTTTCCTGGTGGTTCTGGTGTTGTTGCATTTGCTGCAGTAACTGGAAGTATGCCTCTTACTATGCCTGAGTCTGTTCTTGTAAGATTTAGTGGTGAGATGCAAGCGGGTATCACTCTTCGCGACCTTGTAAATGCTATTCCCTATCAAGCTATTCAAGATGGTCTATTAACTGTTCCTAAAGCAGGTAAGAAAAATATCTTTGCTGGACGTATTTTAGAGATAGAGGGACTTCCAAATCTTAAAGCTGAACAAGCATTTGAGCTTTCTGACTCTGCTGCTGAGCGTTCTGCTGCTGCTTGTACAGTTCTTTTAGATACTGCTCCTATCGAAGAGTACCTCAAATCAAATGTAGTTCTTTTAGAGTCTATGATTGAAGATGGTTATGAAGATAAACGCACTCTAGCTCGTCGTGTTGAGAAGATGAAAGAGTGGTTAGCGAACCCTTCACTTATGCAACCAGATGCTGATGCAGAGTATACAGCAGTAATTAACATCGATATAAATAGCATAACTGAACCAATCTTAGCATGTCCAAATGATCCAGATAATGTAAAACTTTTAAGTGAAGTTGCTGGAACAAAAATTGATGAAGTATTTTTAGGTTCTTGTATGACAAATATCGGTCACTATAGAGCTGCTGGTGAAGTTATGCGTGGGGAGTCTGCTGTAAATGTTGAGAAGTTTTGGATAGTACCACCAACTAGAATGGATGAGCAACAACTTATCAATGAGGGTTATTACGAAGTTTATAAAGGTATTCAAGCGCATACAGAAGTACCAGGATGTTCACTATGTATGGGTAATCAAGCTTCTGCTCGTGTAGGTTCTACTGTCTTTTCAACATCAACTCGTAACTTTGATAACCGTTTAGGTAAAGATACTCAAGTTTATCTCGGTTCTGCTGAACTAGCGGCAGTATGTGCCAAACTAGGTCGCATCCCAACTCCAGCTGAATATATGGATATAGTTCCTGCTAAAATAGCTGGTAAAGAAGCAGATATTTATAAATATCTTAACTTCAATGAGATTAAAGATTATCACTTAGAGGCACGTGACACTGCTAAGAGTAAATATGGTGTAACTGTTAAACCAGTTTAATCAAATCTTTATAGATAATACGCAAATTGTGTATTATCTATCTTTTTATCCCCTAACAATATCATAATCAATAGGTATAATAGGTGTAAACTCACTTCTCTTATAGATTTTATTTTCTCTCTGTTTAGTAAATATAATCACAACACTATTTTCAAGCTCATCTTTGTAAGATATAGAGATAAGTTTATTGTCTATAATTTTAAGGATATATTTGGTATCTTGAAATTTTGCAACAAAACTATTTTTCCCTACCTTCTTTGCATTTTTAATAAGATGAAAAAAATCAAAATTACGATTAATATCTTGTATGTAAGCCTGTTCAAGATCTGGTTCTACAACAGTAGCTTTTCCATTTGATATATAGATACTCTTTTCAACTGGAGAAATGTAGTGCCAAAGAGCTAACTGTGGTTTAGAAGCTTGTACATGTCCTCTATAAGTAAGTGTACTGTTCTTATCATTTGTAATACTCTGTGTAAAATCTGCTTCAAATGAGTGAATATTTTGAAGACCAGCACCGTTAAGTGCAACTGCTAGAAGAAGTAAAAATATATTTTTCATAATTATCCTTTTGTAATTTTCTTAAAAGTATATCAAATTATTCATTTATACTTCTTATTAGGTAATATATGCTAAAATAATGACAATTTCATAGTTACTATATAATAAACTATATAGTAATGGACAAGGGCGATAATGCTACAATCATTTATGGGAAAGGTTTTTGGAACGTCAAATGACCGAGAGCTAAAAAAATATAAAAAACGTGTAACACAGATAAATAGTTTAGAAGCAACTTATGAACCGATGAGTGATGAGGAGCTTCAATCATCTTTCGAGACTCTTAGGTCTTCAGTAAAAGATGAGAGTAAAACGCTAGATGATGTGCTTTTAGACTCTTTTGCTATTACTAGAGAGGCGAGTAAGCGTGTTCTTGGAATGCGTCATTTTGATGTACAGCTTATTGGTGGTATGTCACTTCATGAGGGACGTATCGCTGAAATGAAGACAGGAGAGGGTAAAACTCTTGTTGCAACACTTGCTATTACACTTAATGCGATGACAGGAAATGGTGTTCATTTAGTTACTGTAAATGATTATCTAGCTTCTCGTGATGCAAATGAGATGACCCCTCTCTATAACTTTCTAGGCTATAGTGTAAAAACAGTTTTAGAAACGATGAACGATCCAGCTGAGAAAAAAGCTGCTTATGATGCAGATATTACTTATGGAACAAATAATGAGTTTGGTTTTGATTATCTTAGAGATAATATGAGCTATACAAAAGAAAATATGGCACAACGTGAACATAACTTTGTTATCGTTGATGAAGTGGATTCTATTCTTATTGATGAAGCGAGAACACCACTTATTATATCTGGTCCTACTAACCATAATATGCAAGATTATGTTCGTGCAGATAAGGTAGCTAAAGCACTTATAAGAGATGAACATTTCAGTGTAGATGAAAAAGATAAGATAATACTCGTAACAGAAGAGGGGAATACAAAAGCAGAAGAGCTTTTTGGTGTAGAAAATCTCTTTAGTTTAGAGAATGCTTCACTCTCTCATGTTCTCGATCAAGCACTGAAATCAAACTATATTTTTGAAATTGATGTAGATTATGTAGTGCATGATGGTGAAGTGATGATAGTTGATGAGTTTACAGGTCGTATCAGTGAGGGACGTCGTTTCTCCGATGGTCTGCATCAAGCACTTGAAGCCAAAGAGGGTGTTGAGATAAAAGAGGAGACACAGACTTTAGCTGACATTACATTTCAAAACTACTTTAGAATGTATGACAAACTTGCAGGTATGACAGGAACAGCAGAGACTGAAGCAACAGAGTTTGCACAGATTTATAACCTTGATGTTGTCTCTATTCCTACAAATATTCCTATAGCAAGAGAAGATTTGAATGACCTTATCTATAAAACGGAAGAGGAGAAGTTTGCAGCAGTTATCGCAACGATTAAAAAGTTAAGCAAAACTGGGCAACCAGTGCTTATTGGTACTGCAAGTATTGAAAAATCTGAACTCCTTCATGAAGTTCTGAAGAAAGAGAAGATAGTTCATACTGTTTTAAATGCAAAGAACCATGCACAAGAGGGTGAGATTATCAAATCTGCTGGTGTGAAGGGTGCGGTGACTATCGCTACAAATATGGCGGGTCGTGGTGTTGATATAAAGGTAAATGATGATGTTCGTGCCTTAGGTGGTCTCTATATCTTAGGTACAGAACGCCATGAAAACAGACGTATAGATAATCAACTTCGTGGACGTTCTGGTCGTCAGGGCGATGCGGGAACTACACAATTTTACCTCTCACTTGAAGATAGTCTTCTTCGTATTTTTGGTTCAGATAAAATCAAGTCTATTATGGAGCGTTTAGGTGTTGAAGATGGTGAATATATAGAGTCTAAAATGGTAACTCGTGCCGTAGAAAAAGCGCAGAAAAAAGTAGAAAATATGCACTATGAGGGTCGTAAACAGATTGTTGAGTACGATGATGTAGCAAATGAACAGCGTAAGATTGTTTATAAGTTTAGAAATCAACTTCTTAGTAGTGAGTATGATATTGATACAAAGATAAATGAGATTAGAGAAGCATATATAGCACATCTTCTTGAAATTTCAGATATATTTGATGGTGGAGTAAGAGAGGAGTTTAAACTTGAGGTACTTAAAGAGCATCTTTTAGAAAATATAAACTATGCACTCGATACGACTGAAGTAGAAAAACTAGAGTATGAAGAACTTCTTGAAAAAATTATTCTCTTTGTTAAGAGTGACTATGATGAGAAGATGAGTGTTTTAGAAGAGGGTATGCAAGCAGAGATTGAAAAAGAGTTCTATCTTAAAGAGTTAGATAATGCATGGCGAGATCACCTCTATGCTATGGATAGTATGAAAACAGGTATCCGTCTCCGTGCCTATAACCAAAAAGACCCTTTAGTAGAGTATAAAAAAGAGAGTTTTAATCTCTTTACAGAGCTTATAGATGAGATCAAATTTAACACTATAAGGACACTACAAGTTATTCAGTTTCAAATGGAAAATGCTGAAGAAGAGGCTGCTTTAGTTGCCGAACAATTAGCACAAGAGCAGAGGATGCAAGAGGTACAAATGCAACTTAGCCACGAAGAACTAGAAGAGTTTTCGGAGAAAAAAATTGCACGTAATGATCCTTGTCCTTGTGGTAGTGGTAAAAAATATAAACATTGCTGCGGAAAGAGTGGACCTAAAAAAGGTGTTTTTGCTTCTTGAAAACATCTATAATTCCCTATCTAGTAAAAAGATTTCTGCGTTTTGATAAAGAGCAGCCTTTTATCTTTTTATCGGCACTACTCGCATTTTTAGGTATTACTCTTGGGGTTATGGTACTTCTTATAGCTATGGCACTTATGAATGGTTTTGATAAAGAGTTTAAGAATAAACTAACTACAATGAACTATCCTCTTACTATAGTTCCTCGTTTTTATGGTGCAGTCAAAACAGATTTACTTATAGATTTAGAAACAAAATTTCCTACACTTAGATTTAGCCCTTATGTACAGTCTTCTATTATGATTAAAAGTGGATCGCAACTTGAGGGTGGCTATCTCTTTGGAGTAAATTTTGAAGATGAAGCAAAAGTAAATAGTGTCTTAGCAAAAGCTATACAAGATATTAAGTTTAAAAAGTTCGATGTTATTATAGGAAAAAGTCTTAAAGAAGAATTTAATGTCTTTAAGGATGATAAACTGATGTATATCTTTACAAATGTAGAACCTGGTGGACTTACTATTGCACCAAAGTTAAAACGATTTAAGATAAAGTCAATTTTTGACTCAGGTCTCTCTGCTTACGATAAGGCTTATAGTTACACAACACTCACTGCTATGCAAACAATAATGCATATACCTGCAAATATGTATGATGGTATACATGTCTACTCAAAAAATCCTCGAGTTGATATTGCAAAGCTTAAAGCAGCACTTCCTGAGAGTGTTCTTGTGAAAGGTTGGTGGGAAGACAACTTGAACTTTTTTGCAGCTATGGAGATGGAAAAAACTTCTCTTTTTATCGTTTTAATGCTTATAATTCTTATCGCTGCTATTAATATAATCTCTTCACTATTGATGACTGTTATGAATCGTCGTGCAGAAATAGCACTACTTCTTTCGCTTGGTGCTACGAGTATTGAGATTAAAAAAGTTTTTTTATATCTTGGTATAATTATCGGTATTAGTGGCATAGCTGCTGGAGTGTTTTTAGGATTGAGCGGTATTTGGGTTTTAAGTAGTTTTGATATTATATCTCTTCCAAAAGATGTTTATCCTACTTCTACTCTGCCGTTAGATCTTAGCTTAACAGACTTTACTCTTATTGTAGTGGGTGCTTTTAGCATTGTCGTAGGTTCTTCCTATTATCCAGCGAAAAAAGCGAGTGAGGTAGATATTTTAACAGTGTTAAGAAACGAGTAAAACTTAGTTACTAGTGTTGTTATCTAGTGCTTCATGAATATATTTATAAGGAAGTAAAAGAGTTCTTTTTATGATGTTTATTGGAGCAATTATAATATCCTTGGCTAGTAAAGACGTTACTTTTGGATCCTCCATATCTCCATGTATTCTCACTGTTGTAGAGATAGTATCTTTCCCAAGTATAACATAGCCTAGTACTGGTACTTTTGCTAGGTCACTTCCTAAATCTGATTTAAGACTCAGTTTTATATCCATCTTCTTTTGGTTTAAGTCTGCAGTTCCTTTTCCTGTAATCTTCATCTCTTTAGAATCAAGATAAATGTCTTTAATATCCAAGATATTTTTCTTAGATGAGAAATGAATAAAAGCTTGTTTCACATAGACTCCATTTTTATTGTAACCAGGTATGTTAAATGTTACAAGTGAAGGAATTGTATTGATGAATGCAAGCATATTATTTAAAATTACATAGTCTTTTATAGTTGTATCTTTTACATAGATTACTCCATTATATTCTTTAAGCGTACCATCAAATGAAAAATCTAAAGAGCCTTTTGAGAACTCAGAGAATGAGAAAAGTTGATTCATAAATTTATCATTAAAATCTTTACCATAAAGATGAAATCGATTTTCTTCTAGTTTAAGACCTGAATCTCCTTTAGCATGATGTAATTGTGCAGTAAGAATTTTGTTGAAAAATTGAACATTAAGAGTATCGTAGAGAATTCGTCTATCTTTAGAGATATAAAGATAAGAGTCTTTTCCTTCAATATTTATATTAAGTAGCTTATCATTATGCTCTTGTTTTTGAGTAAAATTTGCAACAGCATCTAAGAGGGCATTAATATTTACAGGGCTATTGCTTAGCTTAAGTTGAATATCATCTTTGATTGTAAAGTAGAGTTTATTGTTTATGTTCATATAGACTTTTTCTTTATATATTTTTCCCTTAATAGAATAATTATCTGTAGGCTTTTTATCTTTGAGTAAAATCTTGTAGGGGTATTTGAGTTTTGCTTTAAAACGAGTGTATTTGTCGTTTTTATTTTTAAAAAGAGTAAATTTTCCTTCTGTTATATGAAGCTCTTTTAAGAGTTTAGAGTTTTTTGAAATATGTTCTATTGCATTGAGTTTCAGTCTCCATCCTGTCCTTTGTGAAACAAAATTGGCTTCTAACTCTTTTGAAGAGATTTTAATCTTATCGTTAATAACGACAGAAGAGAGAAGAATCTTATTTTTTTTATAGAGAAGTCTGTTTGTGTTTGGATCAGTAAGTGTAAAGTCGTTTAAGCTTATATTTGATTTGTTAGTATGTATATTCAACTTTGCATAAATTTTCGCCTGTATATATTTCCCAATATGTACAAGGGTATGTTTGAGGTAAAGCTGATTTTTATCTATTGAAAGGAAAAATTTATCTAGCTTATATTTTGATCCACTAGCATTGAAGTAAATAGAACTATCAGAAGTGATTTCTAATTTATTTTTATAGTGTAGATGCAGTGGTGTATTTGATTGTGATGCCTTGAATCCATCATACTTAAAATTAAGCAGATCAATATCTATGTCACTAAAAAATGTTTTTATATTTATTCTTCCAGAGATAAGAGCATTTCCAATATTCTTCATGGTTATTAGAGTTGCGGGAATCGTGATATTGAGTGTATTAAGATTAAAAGGAAGCTCTATTGTGTCAAGCGCAATAGTATGTCCATGATAGCTCCACTGAGACTTTTCTGCATTGATACTGTCTTGTAGCGGGCGAATGTTATATGTAACATGTAAAGGTTTTATATCGGTTTTTCGTGTGATACCAAGAAGAGAGACTTTGTCTAGGAAAAAATCTATCTTCCCCGTGGCACTCTTTGCATTATAAGCTACATCTACTGTCGCATTAGCAATATCCTTATAGCTTGCATGCATATTTTTTATAGTAACATCATAATTGTTTAAAAGTATAGTTGCATCAGCAACATGTATATTTAATCCAAGGTAGTTAAAGTTAGAATTTTTTGTATGAAATTTTCCTTTTGCTCCAACAGATATACTCTTAAGACCTACTTCTATTTTTAAATCTGTTGTAACTTTTCCACTGTTCTGTAAAAAAGGGAGTTTAATTTTATAGGCATCTAATATTTTAAGGACGGATTTATTGAGCTCTGCATCAAAAAGTAATGATATAGTAAGCATAACCTCTTTTTTAGCAATGAAGTCTATAAGTACCCAGCTGTTGTCGAGATACATACCATAGGAATAAGCCTCTTTAGGACGTATGTAGAAGAGCCCTTTTTTAAATTCTAATTTTATTCTTTTAGCATGAATGGCATCTAAATTTTTATTATATTTATATGTAGCATCATATAGAGTGGCTTGGACATGTATATCTTTATATGCATGCTTTATGTCATCATATTTTATGTGGCCAGTAATATCTTCAAGAGTCGCATAAGACATTTTAATAGCATTGTAAGCCCAGTATCTTACACCATTTGGTAAATGTGCAAGATTAATTAGATATTCTAAATTTCTTATTTTTTTATTGCTTTTAAGTCTGTAAAAAAGTTGTTTTTTCCCAATGACAGTATATATAGTAAAGTCAGCAACATCTGAGAGTTTAGCATATAAATTACTACAAATAATTTGTGTTCGTGTATCAAAATAAAAAGTGCCATTAATATTTATCCTGCGTTTAATGTCTTTAAAACTATTTATAGTAAGCTGAATACTTTGTGGACTTAAGTCAAGCGTTGTATCGAGGGAAAGAGTTGAAGAGTGTGCTTTAAAGAATCCGCTCTCTCCTATTTTATATGTAAATGTGCCTTCTATATCTCTATATCTAATCTTTTCAACAACAAATGAGTTAAACCACTCTTTTGTTGCAGAGAAAGAGGTGAAATATTTATTTATTTTGGAAGTGTCAAATGTATTTGTTGTGGAGTTCTTTTTTTCACTAATATCAATTTCTGCGATGGAAACATCTATCTTTTCATTCCATTTTATGTATAATTGCTTTATATGAATATTTGAAACTGTAAACTCTTTTATAAAGAGACCGTTTTGAAGTAGAATAAAAAAACTGGATACTACTATAAATATGAAAATAAAAAAGCTGACAATACTAAAATACATTTTAGAAATACTACTAATAATTATGTTATCGTTCATCTACTACCTAACTAAGCCAATTCAAACACCTCAAGTACTCTATATTCAAAAGGGATCTATTAATCAAATTATAGCACAAATGCAGGCTAAAAACTATGATGTTAGTAGAGTTGATTCACTTCTGTTGCGTTTTATCGGTTTACCTCAAAGTGGATGGGTGAATATGGGAACTACATACAATACAAAAGCAGATTTTTTATATAAACTTACTAGGGCAAAAGCAGCATTACAATCTATAACACTTATTCCAGGTGAGACAAGCTATATATTTTTACGACAACTTGCATTAAATTTAAAGTTAGATAGTAAAAAGCTCGAAAGAGAATATGTAAGACAATCACCTGTTGAAGAGGGTGCTTTTGTTCCCGATACCTATAAAATGCCTATAGGAATAACAGAGAGAGAGCTTATTCATCTACTACTTAAAGTATCACACAAAAAAATGCAAGTCCTCTCTCTAAAAATTTTCGGTACTTATAATCAGAAAAAATGGTTTCAATATGTAGCAATTGCCTCAATAATTCAAAAAGAGTCAGCCAATAGAGAGGAGATGCCAATAGTTAGCTCTGTTATTTATAATAGAATAAGAAAAGGTATGAAGTTACAGATGGATGGGAGTCTGAATTATGGAAAATACTCCCATATAAAAATCACTCCTTATCGAATTAGACATGATAAATCTCTTTTTAATACTTATCTCCATAAAGGTATCCCACCTGTTGCTGTATGTAATGTAAGTTTTTATGCTATTAAAGCTGCTATCTTTCCAGCAAAAACAAAATACCTCTATTTTATGAAAAATCATCATGGAGTTCATAATTTCTCATGTAACTATTCTACTCATTTACACAATATAAGAGATGCTACAAAATGAAACAAATAAAAAATTAAAAGAGTTTTTTTTCAAAGCTAACACAATGTTGGTATAGTTGTGTTACTATTGAATTTGTAAATTCCATGAAGTTAATGACTCATGAGATAAAAATATTATTCACAAGGACAATTATATGTCAAAAATTATTTGGACTAAAATTGATGAAGCACCTGCTTTAGCAACATATTCGTTATTACCTATCGTAAATGCTTTTACTAAGGCTGCTGGAATAGATGTAGTAAGTAGTGATATTTCACTAGCAGCTAGAGTTATCTCTAAATTCCCAGAGAGATTAACAGATGCTCAAAAAATTGATGACAATTTAGCAGAGCTAGGAAATGTTGTACAACAAGCAGATGGAAACATTATTAAACTTCCAAATATCTCTG
>JALUKS010000188.1 GCA_027056465.1 Sulfurimonas sp. | reverse complement strand
GTTGTGACATGTATTACATGAGATAAGCTCACTTTTTGAAAGACGCGGATCCATATAGAGTTTTTCACCAAGTTTTACTTTTGCTTGAGTGATTGGATTTTTTGGATTATCCGTAAGTTTTAAAAGTTCGCTCTGGGATGCGGGTATGCCAACAAGTCCTGCACTCTTTGCCTCGTTTTGTAGTGGAGATGCCATAAGAAGTGAAGTAGTCACTAAGCCTAATAGTATTGGTTTGATCATTGTCTATCCTTTTTTTTGTTATGTGAAAGTATATACTTTTTTAGCTTAAAGGATAATTATTCTCTTTAAGTAATTTTTACCAGTTAGTAAATAATATGAATTTTTTGCTATACTTCGAGTATGAATTATGAACTACTATTAAGAGAACACTCTCTCAAAGCCACTCCACAAAGAGTAGGTATATTATCACTTATGCAAAAATCGGGTCATCTTGATGTAGAAGAGCTATTTATAAAGATAAAAAAGCAATTTTCTACTATATCTTTGGCAACTCTTTATAAAAATATAAACGCGATGATGGAAAAAAGTCTCATAACAGAGATAAAAATTCCAAATAAAAAATCAAAATATGAAATAGCAAAAGAGCCACATATTCATCTTCTGTGTCAAGAGTGTAATGAGTTTATAGATTTGAAGTTAGATGTAGGTTGTTTGGTAAATGAAGCGGCTAAAGAGAGTCACTACAGACTCAAAGAGAGTTCTATAGTACTCTCTGGAGTTTGTGAGAAGTGTCAAAAAAAGTAATTTTTAGAAATTACTTCTTCTTTTTATTTCCTGCCATTTCACGAGCAAGTTTCTCTTCTGACTTCAAAAATGTGAAGAGTGCTGAGT
Organism: Sulfurimonas sp.; assembly: GCA_027056465.1. GTDB lineage: Bacteria > Campylobacterota > Campylobacteria > Campylobacterales > Sulfurimonadaceae > Sulfurimonas. The sequence goes on along the minus strand of JALUKS010000188.1, from coordinate 1,313 downwards.
ACTCGCTACGAGATAAAAATCGTGTTTTCCCAGTTGGTAGATTGTTGAGTTCTATCTCTGCAAAACTAATGCGTTTTAGGTCGGCTATCTCGGCATCGAAGTGTGCAAAGAAACGGCGAAGTTCACGGTTTTTTCCCTCGCTAATCGCTACTTTTAAGATAGAGTAGTTGTGTGCATTTTTCTGGATTTTGTAGCCTAAAAATGGCTTAAAATCCATAGAAGTGATGTTTGAGTGTGAGTGTCCACCAGCAGTAGCATCCTCAACATACATCCCCTCAAGCATAGCCGTCTCCATCTCTGAAGTCACCTCGCCCTTTATCTTTATCTTGTAACGGCGTTCCAAATCTGACTCCATAAGTGCAGTCGCCACATGAGAAGCATCCGTTAAAAGAAGTAGTCCCTCACTAGCGAAGTCAAGTCGCCCTACTGGGATATAGTGCTTAAACTCTTTACCAAGTGAATCATAAATAGTTTTACGCCCCTTAGGATCAGACTTCGTTACAAGCTCTCCTTTTGGTTTGTTGTAAACGATAACAGTGTATTTCTCTTGACGACTCACCTGCTTACCACTTACATAAACGACATCATTTTTCTCATCAACCTGTGTCGCAGGATTTTCCTCTATCTCGCCGTTTACACGGACATAACCATCTTGTACTACTTTGTCTGCCTCACGTCTCGAATAAGTCGAGTAGTGTGCTATAAATTTGTTTAATCTCATCATAATATTATGATATTCCTTTTTCTATAAGCGTATGAATGTGAAGAACGCCTTGTATGTTTTTTTCTTTATCTGTTACAACGAGTAGTTGTATCTTTTTCTCTTCTATTAAGACTAGAGCATCACTTGCTAGCATATCTGCGTTTTCACAACTCATTGGATTCATAGTCGCGTAGTGGAGTGCTTCATCCTCAAGGGAGAAGTTTTCACTTAAAAGCGCACGGCGAACATCGCCATCACTAAGAAGTGCTAGAAGTTTTCCACTCTCATCTGCTATGAGTGTAGTTCCTAAACGCCCCTCACTTATGCTCATGATGGCATCTTTGAGTTTTGCATCTTTGGAGATGATAGGGAGGTTTTTTGTTTGCATAAGGTTTGACACCTTCACAAAAAGTTTTTTACCCAAAGCTCCCCCTGGGTGAAAAGAGGCGAAGTCACTCTTTTGAAAATCTCTCGCTCGCATAAGACAAACTGCAAGAGCATCACCAAGGGCTAGTGTCAGAGTTGTAGAGCTTGTAGGTGCTGTATCTATGGGGCAAGCCTCTTTTTCTACATGTATCTCTATTACCATATCGCTAGAAGAACCTAGAGT
>JALUKS010000187.1 GCA_027056465.1 Sulfurimonas sp. | reverse complement strand
GTAGAAGTTCTCTGCATGGACACTCCTACATTATCGAGCTTCTTTTTGAGTCAAATTTTTTAGATAATGGGCAGATGGTGTATGATTTTGGGCTTATGAAACAAAATATGAAAGCCCTTGTGGAGAGCTTTGACCATGCCATTACTTTGTGGAGTGGGGATAAAAAAGAGTATATCGCCGACATGAAAGCCCACTCTGATAGATGGGTAGAACTTCCCGTCTCTCCATCAGCAGAACAGTTTTCTCGTGTTATTTTTGTGATGATAGATAAGCTTTTACAACTAACTTCTAGTGTCAATGGAGAAAAAGAGGTGAAATTACACTCGGTGATAGTCCATGAAACACAGACAGGGTATGCACAAGCCTTTAAAGCAGATGCTTATTCCCAGCATATGGGAGTCATCAGCTTAGAAGAGATTGTTTTTTCTGAAGAAGTGCGAAATGATTGGGCAGATAGAGCGCTTTTTGAAAAAATAAAACGCAGTGAATCTTTTGTAAATCCAGAGAGTGTTTAATCACTCACCAAATTCACAAAATGTGAAGAGGTAAAGTTAAACTTCGTTGAGATGATTTTAACACGTTTCTCTGCGTGTAAAGCACTACACTCTTCCCCTATCATGATGTATGCATTCGCATAAGCGAGTGGGGAAATCATCCCTGGTGCAAAGTGTTCACATACTACAAAGTACTCTCCATCATAGACCCCGGGAACGATAGAACGCCGTCCTGCACGGAGTGTATAATCGTGCTTCATTTTTGCTTCTATTGGTCGTATAAATTTTGCTTTTATACCACTCATCGCATGGATAATGCTCTGTCCAAAAAGTTCAAAGTTGATAGCTGCTGCGAGTGGATTTCCAGGGAGATTGAGGATGAGTGTCTCTCCCACTTTTCCAAAGGTTGTTGGTTTTCCTGGTTTGATATTTATTTTGTCAAAGAGTATATCGTAGCCAAAATCCCCAAATGCTTCTTTGGTAAAATCTGCATCCCCCACACTTACCCCACCAGAAGTGATGATAAGGTCACACTCTAAAGCACTCTTTATATGGGCTTTAATGTCTAAAAGAGTATCTTGTGCGGTGCCGATAAACTCTACTTCACACCCAAGCTCTTTTGCTCGTGCAAGAAGTGTTGGGGTGTTGGTGTTATAAAGCTGGTAGTCTGTGACTTGTTCAAAGTGCATTTTCAACTCATTTCCTGAGGCAAAAAGAGCAACACGAGGTTTTTTATGTACTTTAATGTGGCTTATTCCCTGTGAAGCTAAGAGGGTGATTTGGTGTGCATCTATTTTATCGCCACGATGTAGCAGTATTTGTCCTTTTTTTATATCCTCCCCACTTAGTCTAATATGTTTAGAGAGTATAAGGTTTTTAGGAAGTTGTACCCCATCGTGTGTGGGTGTTGTCTCCTCTATGGGGACTATGCATTGTGTTCCCATCGGTATGCGCGCACCTGTCATGATTTTTATTGCTTTTGTATCCTCTAGCACAGCACTTGAGTTGTCTCCTGCAAAAATAGTATGCTCGACTGCAACATCTTTGCCCCCATCAGCAACTTTAACGGCATACCCATCCATTGCAGAATTATCAAAGGGAGGAAGATTATGTGTTGCAGTTATATTTTCTGCAAGAATGTAGCTAAGGGCTTCTTCAATGGGAATGATTTTGATTGATTTTGGTTTTGTGTTAGTGTAGATGAGTTCGAGGGCTTTTTCTATAGTGATAGACATGCTTATGTCCTTGTAGCATTTAAGGCAAGTTGTGCCATTTTTTGTAGATAAGCAGAAACATCTGCGTTTGTTTGTAGTGTCTTTGTGAGTTCTTTTATAAAGTACTCTTTCGTCCCTGCATCTGCGATATTAAAGGTGTATAAAACCCACTCGGCATTGAGCGCAAGTTTTTCACCATTATGGGAGCATGTAAAAGTTCTATAAAGATTAATTTCACTCCTAGAGAGTAAGGAAAGAACCTCTTTGTAAAAGGAAGGGAGTTCATAGTTGATAAGTTCTTGAAGTGTTTCAAGGGGAATAGTAACATCGCTCTCTTCAAGCCCATTTTGCCCAATGATAAGCGCATCGCCTAAGAGAAGCTGTTCTCCCAAAAAGTAGGCTTGCTTGTTTTCGCTGAGTGCATTTGCATCTGTAAAAATAAGGTGCTTTTGGAGAGTTGTAATC
>JALUKS010000186.1 GCA_027056465.1 Sulfurimonas sp. | reverse complement strand
TACCCTCTGCTAGGTTTTCAAAGTTTACCATAGATGCCACAAAACCGTTCAGCACTATCTCTGCACAAATCTGTTGCTGTTTTGTGGTAACACCGAGTTTCTCTTTTATCTTGCCTAGTGCAGCATGCGCATACTCTACACTCTCACCCATTATCATATCTGTGTACATAGAGCCAATAACTACAGTATCTTGACAACCATTCGTAGCAAACTTTACATCTTTGATAATATCATCTTCACGAAGTGTATAGAAGATAACATACTCTCCCGTTTTTTCATCACTTGCTACCCCTACACAAGTAGGGTTCTCAAGTTTTCCGTAATTATGTGGATTCATAAGATGCATAATGACATCTTTGCTCATTCCTTCTAAAATTTCAGCCATATTATGATTTAAATCCTTGTACCGCATCTTTAAGTGTGTAAATGTGGTTTTCAATACTATCTACATTTGCACTAATTTTTGTAAGTTCACCTACAAGCTTTTCACCATCTTTATTCGATTGATCAATATCTGCAACCATAGAAAAAGTAGCATCTTTAATCACTGAAATAGTAGAAGTTATCTCTGTAGTTGCATGCTGGCTACGTTCTGCAAGTTTACGTACCTCATCTGCAACAACTGCAAAACCACGACCATGCTCTCCTGCACGAGCCGCTTCTATGGCAGCATTAAGTGCTAGAAGATTTGTTTGGTCTGCGATGTCTTTTATAAGACCAACCATATTTTCTATTTCACTTGTTGAAGATTCGAGAGATTGCGCTCGCTCAACTAGTGCGCTTTGTGTCTCTTGAAACTCTCCTGAAGCCCATGCAACAGAAGCATCAACTATATCTTTCGTTTGTCTGGATTCTGTATCTACATCATTTGCCGAAGAGTCTATTTGATTTACTATATCTTGGAGTGTTGTGATAATAGCATTGATAGGGTTTTCAAGTGCTTTAAGCTCAGAACTATCATTGAGCTGCATAAGCTCTGCAATATCTTTCTCTTGAAGTTTTTGAAGTCTTCCAATAATAGGTGCAGTCTCCTGCGCTAAAAAACTTATTCTATTAGCAATCTCTTCACGTCTATCTCGTATAATTACAAAAGTTTTATCGAGTTTGTTTTTTATAAATACGGGGATAACATAGACATAAACAGGAATAAAAGTTCCATGTTTGTCTTCAACATTAGCAGTACCATAGCCTGCTTTTTTCTCATTCATATCGAACTGTTTTACTAGTTTACAGACTTGACACTCTGATGGTTTAGAAGGCCAGAGTACTTTACCTGCTCCACTCGCATCTCTTAAATCTGAATCATTCCATCCAACTAAAGAGGCAAAAGTAGAGTTCCACTCAAGAAATTTTCTCTCAGGTGAGACTGAAAACATTCCTACTGGATATGTTCTTTTAAACTCTTCCCAGTAGAAAATCTCTCTATCTTTAATGGCAAAAAGTGTTTTAATCTTCTCCTCCATATTCCCTTGCTTTAAAAGCTCTTTCTCGCTGTCAAATACAACTATACTTGCATCGTTAAGTATATTTTGTATCTCAACTGCAATAAAATCAAAATTGTATGTAGCTGCTTTTTTTGTAAAAAATCCCATTCGCTAACTCCTTAATATATATCGCTATGATAAGACAATAACTCTTTGTATTGTATTAATTATTATACCTTTTCCCAAAATGTTCCAGCTGGAGTATCCATTAGAGAAACTTCAAACGCGAGTATCTCATCACGAAGTCTATCTGACTCTTCAAAGTTTTTCTCTTTTTTTGCAGTGTTGCGTTGCTCCATCAGTGTAGCAATAGCTAACTTAGTCGCTTCCTCCATTCCAAACTGAAAATACTCAAAAGGATTTTTCACACCAAAACCTAAAAGCTTCTCAATGTAAGCTAAGTTGGAAATAGTCTCTTTTTTAAGAGCCTTATGTTTTCCAGCTGTGTCTAGTGTCTCGTTGGCGTTTGAGAGCATCTCATCTATGAGGGCTAGGGCAGTGGAGACATTCATATCATCGTTAAGTGCCTCTAGGAGTTTTGTTTGAAACTCTGTCGAGTCAGAGTTATCAGCTAATCCAAAGAGACGCTTTTTAAGTCTATATATCTTATCAAGGCGTTTTTTAGCAGTGGCTAAGTCCTCTGTGTTAAAGTTAAAGTTACTTCTATAGTGAGTACTTAATAGATAAAAACGTAGTACTTCACCATCATACCCTTTAAGGGCATCTTTGAGAAAAAAGCTATTGCCTAAACTTTTAGACATTTTCTCGCCGTTTATGTTCACAAAGCCATTGTGCATCCAGTAGTTGGCGAGTTGGTGGTTTGAGCTACATCGTGTTTGTGCTGCTTCATTTTCATGGTGAGGGAAGAGTAGGTCAGCCCCACCACCATGTATATCTACTCCAAACGCCAACTCAGGTTTGGCTAAGTGCTTCTCTATCATAGCAGAACACTCAAGATGCCATCCTGGGCGACCAGCACCGAAAGGAGACTCAAAAGTTATGCTATCATCTTTAACAGATTTCCATAAGGCAAAATCAGCAGGATTTTTCTTCAGACCTGATGACTCCACACGCTCTTGTCTATCATCTTCTTCTTGAACACGTTTAGAGAGAGTAAGGTACTCGCTATCACTTGCTGTATCGAAGTAAACATCTCCATCTTTGGTAGTATAAGCATGCCCACTCTCTACGAGCTTTTGCATCATCTCATACATAGCATTAAGCGATTCTGTAGCCTTAGGTTCGATGTCAGGGCGACTCACACCGATCGCTTCCATCTCTTTATGAAAGGACTCAGTGTAAAAGTCGGTAATCTCTTTTATATCTTTCTTCTGCTCTATAGCTTTTTTGATAATTTTATCATCAATGTCTGTAATATTTCTAGCATAAGTCACATCAAGACCATTGGCATTTAAGACACGAGTAAGTAGGTCAAACACTAGTGCAGACTTCGCATGCCCCAAGTGAGCATCATCATAGACCGTGGGTCCACAAACGTAGAGGCTAACTTTCCCCTCTTCGAGAGGGATAAATTCTCTTTTTTCTTTTTTTACTGAGTCGTAGATTGTCATTTGTTATTGTTCCTCATTTAGTATTTTATTAATTTTCACTTAGATAAAGATTATACCATTTTAAATAGAAATGTTTGAAATTCTAAAAGAAGATCTGTAAATAAAAGTGAAAAAATCAGTAGATAGATAGAATTTTTAGACTTTAAGAAATTAAAGAATTCATGAAATCCAAAAACTTTAAGTGTAAATACAAAACTCACAACGCCACCAAGTGTAGAAGCAAGAGCTAGACCTGCTACTCCAAAAGGGGAAATGAATGAGAGAGCCATTACTACATAAACGCCAAGGGAAAGTGTAGCTATCTTAGCGGCTTGCATCTGCATCTCTTTTGCATAGAGCCAGAGTACGAAGAGTTTTTGGAGTCCAAAAGGTAAAAGTCCTATCATGTACATTTGTAAAACGGCTGTTGTGTTGGCTGTGTCGGTCGCACTAAAGGCACCGCGTTGAAAAAGTAGCCATGTTATCTCTTTTGAGAGGATGATACCGCCTATGGTACTTGCAGTGAGTACAAACGCCAAGAACCAGAAGGCTTTTTTGAGATTTGCTTTTGCTTTTGCTTCATCGTTGTTCTTTAAATATCTTGCTATTTTAGGAAAGAGGGCGATGGAAGTAGCGATAGCAAAGAGAGCTAGAGGGAGTTGAAAGATACGGTTGGCATAGTAGAGGTAAGAGATAGACCCCGTTGCTAAAAATGATGCTAAAAAGGTATCTAAAAAAGCAGAGACTTGAGCGGTGGAGTTTCCCCACATGGCAGGAAAGAAATTACGACGAAATTTTTGTGTATCTTTTTTAATGATTTTACTTTTTACTCTGAGATATTTTACTCCCCCAAAGAGTAGCTTCATAAGTCCCATATTGTAGATGGCGATGATATGAGCGATGAGTTGTAGTACACCACCTATCACAACACCAACACTTAGATAGTAGACTATCTCACTCTCCTCTTTGTTATGACTCAAAAGAAGTGCACCTATGAGAGAGAGATTAAGCAGTGCTGTACTAAACGCGGTAGTCGCAAAATGGTTTTTATACTGTAGCATTCCACTTAAAAAGGTCATAGCAAAGATAAGAGGGAGATACCAGAAGTTAATGGCTACATAGGGGGCTGCTATGGCGATGGTCTCTTGACTAAACCCAACTGCAATAGCTTTGGTGAATAGAGCAGGGAGGATGTTGACGAGCAGGGTGATAAGTAAGATAATAGAGACAAAGACTAAAAAGATGTTGACAGAGAAGACTGCCTTATGTCTAGTTCTAGCAAATGCAGGAATAAAGACCTGAGTAAACGCACCCTCTGCAAAGATACGGCGAAAGAGATTTGGAAGCTTAAACGCTATGAAAAAGATGTCACTGTAGATGTTCGCACCGAGTGCTGAAGCTGTGAGTAAATCTCTTATAAATCCGAGTATGCGCGAAAGGAGTATGCCGAAACTATTAGTAAATATTGCTTTAAACATGGGACTCTTTATGTATATATTATTAATTTTACTCCATTTTAACAAATTTTTCGTTAAAATAAGCTCAAAATAAATTTAGTTATAAGTCAGGTGAATAAAATATGGCACTCTTCGGTTCTTCTAAAATTACGACAAAAAGTACTACTATAAAACCTACAGTCGTGCGCACACAAAATGTTGCAAAAGAGATACAAAAAATTGCAACTGCTCATAAGATAGATGTTAATTTAGTAGATTTTAATCTAATAGAGATATTTACATATATGCGCATAATTGATAAAGAACAAGATGGAGAATGGGAGGGCATAGATAAGCATGATCTTTATGAATTAGATGAGACAGAGACACTCTTAAATCCTTATGTCGAAATAAAACAAACATATGAGATAGAAATTTTTTCTGGGAGAGCGGCAGATAACTATTTTTCAGATTTTAAGTTTGCTATTGGAGCCAATGCTAGTAAATGTAAAGTTTATATGAGTATTGCTGCAGGTTCAAGGATAGAAGAAGCTGACAATCTCAACGAAAATTTAACAGACATTATTAATAAAAGAAAAATACGAGCAGGTATTTTAATAAATATCTTTGATGAGATGTTGCTAGATGTAGTATCTAAGCTAAGCGCACAGATAAAAGTAGATGGCTCTGCTGCATTTGAGAAAAAAGAGACACTTCTTATTGCTGAGGCTTTTGAGCCGACACCTACACGAGATGATGCTTTAATCCTTCACTATGAAAATGCCAAGACGATAGATGAAAAAGAGAAGATAGATTATGCCTCTCGTGGATTTATCCAAAGTGTAAAAGAGAATGAACTGCTTATTGAATATATAAAACCTATGCAGGGAACTCCTGGACGTAATTGCCGTGGAGAGTACTTAGTTCCTAGAGAGCCTGTTGTGGCACATGAAGTAGCTTTCGCTATAGATGAGACTATTCGTCAAGAGGAAGATAGTTTGAGTGTGAAGTATATTGCAAAAGAAAATGGCTATATTGCTTTTAATGACAATATATACAGTATAAAAAACAAGATGGATATTAATGAGATTAGCTTTAAGAAGACAGGCTCAATCCTAAGTGGTGTAGACTCTGATGTTAACTTAAGTGTCAATGAAAAAGATGTCAATAAAGATGCTATAGGTTCGGGTATGCAAGTTGAGGTAAGTGAGATTGTTATAGATGGTAATGTAGGTTCAAATTCATCTGTAAAAGCACTTAAAGCAAGTGTAGGGGGACAGACACATAAAACATCTTTCATAGAAGCGGATAAGCTAGACATTAACATTCATAAGGGGAAGGCTAAGGGAAAAGAGGTACATATCACACGACTAGAACATGGTGAAGTTGAAGCTGATAGTGTTACTATCATGCAAGCATTAGGTGGGTCTATTCGTGCAAAAGATGTTTATGTTGAAGTGTGTGCTTCTCATGTAAAAGTAACAGCAGCACAACGAATAGAGATAAACAAACTCCAAGGAAGTGAGAATATATTTATCATTGATCCACTTCTTCAAGAAGATAAACAAGAGGGTCTTAATAAGAATCAAGAAAATATACAAGAGTTAGAATCTATAGTAAAGAGTATTAGGTCTGAGATGAAAAAACTTGAACTGAGCATAAAAAAAGGAACACATTCTTTTTTAGATATAAAAAAAAGGTTAGTGCATTATAAAAAGAATGGAGTTAAACTTCCTGCTGCCTTTGTACAAAAATATAAGGCTTTTATGAAATTACAAGATGATTTAAAAGAATTAAAGTCAGAGTATAAGCTTAAAAATGACACTCTTCTTCTACATACCACACAAACATCTTCTTTTCAAGATAATATTTTAGATGCCAGAGTGATAAATAGAGATAGATGGGTGGGCTATAACGAGATAAAGTTTAAACTTATAGACCCACCTGAAGAGTTGGTATATAAACCAGCTGAAGGCTCACGAGATATGATTTTTGGTTTAGTACAAGATGAAGAGGGTGAATACTCAATAAAGGCTATGAAAGAATGATAGTAGGTGTTAAAGGCAAGATAGCTTATAAAGAACCTGCATTTGTGCATGTAGATGTGCAAGGCATAGTCTATGAGGTGTTTATCTCTCTACAAACATTTTCGGCATTAGGTAAAGATGAGGTATCTCTCTTTACTTCGCAAATCATTCGTGAAGATGCTTCACTGCTCTTTGGTTTTATGGATATGAATGAGAAGAAGATGTTTGCAAGACTCATAAAGATAAACGGAGTAGGACCAAAAGTAGCTATGGCGATATGCTCTACCTACACACCTTCTCAGTTTGCAACAGTCATAAATAACAAAGACTTAAATGGTGTGAAAAAAGTGCCAGGTATAGGACCAAAGGGAGCAGGGCGTATTCTTGTTGAACTTGCTGGTTTTGACACTGAGCTAATAGAGTCTGGAGATGGTAGTCCAAATGCGACTCTTGCATTTGCTCAGGCTAGAGAAGCACTTGAAGCACTAGGATTTAAAAAAGATAAAATATCTAAGGCACTCACAGCTTGTGAGGGTGATGATACGGCAGCACTGGTTAAAGGTGCTTTGAAATTACTACAGACAGTTTAGAAAGAAAAAGGAAATATATAGTGAAATTAACGATTTTATTTGGTGGGGCGAGTTTTGAGCATGAGATTAGTGTTGTAAGTGCTATAACAGTGAAAGAGAAACTTAGTAGTTTTGATTTGAGTTTTATCTTTTGTGATGGAGATCATAAGTTCTATCTTATAGATGCAGATAAGATGAAAGCAACAACATTTAGTAAACAACTTCATAAAAAAATGCCAGAACTTACTCTTG
>JALUKS010000185.1 GCA_027056465.1 Sulfurimonas sp. | reverse complement strand
ATAACTATCTTATGGATCCTCATACTGCTACTTGTATGAAGTCGTACGAGACATGCTCAAACCCAGCTATAAAAACTATAGCCTACTCCACTGCTGAGTGGACAAAGTTCTCTCCAGTGATAGCAAATGCTCTTACAGGTGAAGAGGATGCGGAGGATATAGTAGCACTAGAAGCTATTTCAAAAACAGCTTCCTTAGCCATCCCAGCGATGATAAAAGGACTCTTCTCAAAAGAGATAGCACAAAGCACTCTCATCAACAAAGAGAATATAGAAAAAGAGATTTTAGCATTTATCTAATGCTTTCTCAGCTCTCTCGTTAAGAGAGAGCAACTGCTTTTTTATAGGCACTCTCTATAGCCTGCATACACGCAGAACGTACTCCTGCATCTTCTAATGCCCCATATCCAGCAGCAGTTGTTCCTCCTGCACTCATCACTCCATCTTTAAGTAGTGCAGGGTGTATATCTTGTATAAGCTCCCCAAAACCACCGAAGAGTCCGCGCATGATAGCCATAGCATCATCGCGTTTAAGTCCCTGTTTTACTGCTCCATCTGCAAGTGCTTCTGCTATAAGTGCTAAGTAGGCAGGTCCACTTCCTGCTAATCCTGTGGCAATATCTATCTCTTTTTCACTACCTAGCCATCTTGTCGTGCCTATAGCCCCAAGGAGTGTTTCAGCCTCCTCTTGAAACGCGAGGTCACCTGTGAGAGTTGTCATTGATTTGCCTACACTTGCAGCGAGGTTTGGCATGGTTCTTACTACAGCATCGGTGTTTAGGTTTGCTTTGAGCTTTTCTAGGGTAGTTCCAGCGAGAACAGAGAAGATAACACGAGCTTTCCCTGAGAGCTTTTTACCTACCTCCTCAACATTTGCAGGTTTCACACAAAAAAGAATAGTTTTATCTTTCATATCAAATTGTTCGTAAAGATATTTTTCTACATTTACACCAAGAGCATCTTCAAATTTTTCAAGTTTTTGCATACTACGACCTACGACCTCTATCTTGTAAATTTCCTTGAGTCCTTGAGCGATACTCAGTGCCATATTTCCATTTCCTACAAAAGTGATAGTTTTCATCTTTAATCCTAAATAATTTTTATGCTATTATAGCATTCTATTAATAAAAAAAAGGCGATACCAATGGAACAGTTTTTAGAAGAAGCAAAATCAGCATCCCGTGTTTTAAACACATTGAGTGGTAGTGAAAAAAATAGAGTTCTTAAAGAGATGGCAAAGGCTCTTAGAGAAAATAGCAGTGACTTAGAGTCTGCAAATGCTAAAGATATGGAAGATGGGAAGAAGAACAAGCTTACATCAGCTCTTATGGATAGACTCTTTTTAGATGAGAGTCGCATTGATGCAATGGCTGTTGCCATAGAGGAGATAGCAGGACTTAAAGAGCCTGTTGGTCGGGTGCTTGATGGTTGGGTGACTGAAGATGGACTCAAAATTGAGAAAGTGAGTATTCCTATCGGGGTTATCGGGATTATTTATGAGTCTCGTCCTAATGTTACGAGTGATACAGCGGCTCTCTGTTTTAAAAGTGCTAATGTCTGTGTCCTCAAAGGTGGTAAAGAGGCAGAACACTCTAACCGAGCCATAGCAAAAGTGCTTCAAGATGTTCTCGAGGCAAATGAGCTTCCAAGAGCCTTAATCTCGCTTATTCCTGACTCCTCTCGTGCTGGTGTTGATAAGCTCATTAAAATGGATAAGTATGTAGATTTGATTATTCCTCGTGGTGGGGCAGGACTTATCAAGCATGTAAGCGAAAATGCGACTGTAAGTGTAGTGAAGCATGATAAAGGGCAGTGCCATACTTACATAGATAGAGATGCAAAGATAGAAAACGCGATAAAAATCGCTATAAACGCCAAAGTCCAACGCCCCGGTGTTTGTAATGCGATGGAGACTCTTCTGGTCGATAGTGCCATAGCAAAAGAGACACTTCCCAAACTCAAACTCGCGTTTGATGCAGAGCATACTGAGCTAAAAGGGTGCAAAAATACACAAGCTTTGATTGATGTTGCCGATGCAAATGATGCTGATTTCGATACAGAGTATCTAGCGAATATTCTTAATATCAAAGTTGTTGATGGCGTTCTTGGTGCGATAGAGCATATTGTCCGTTTTGGTTCTGGTCACTCTGAGGCTATCATTACAGAAAATATCTCAACGGCAGAGAGTTTCTTAAACGCCATCGATGCAGCAGCAGTCTATGTAAATGCGAGTACTCGTTTCACTGATGGTGGAGCATTTGGCTTTGGTGCTGAAGTAGGAATATCTACAAATAAACTCCATGCTCGTGGACCGATGGGTATAGAGGGACTAACTACTTATAAGTTTAAAATTTATGGAAGTGGGCAGACAAGATAATATATTTTGTTGTATATTAATACAATTGTTACAAATTTTGATTATAATTCTCATAAATAAAACATATAAGGAATAAAAATGTCAAACATACCGACAAACGCACAGAAGATAGAAGTAGATGGTGCAACCGTAGAGTTTTTTAAAGTAACAGAAGATACGCAGAGCAGTTATTACTTCGATACATCAAAAGAGGGACCTCCACATCCGATGGTAAACGCGATGAGTGGACTTAAACTCATTAAGGGTACAAACGATAAACTTGTGATGATTAACCATAAAGCACCGGGTGGACTTTTTGCAAAGCTTGATGCTGATGTAGCTCATGTTGAAGAGGAAATCGAGGGTGGACTTGTGAAAGTTGTCTTCACTTACAATAGTGAAGCTGGGGTAGATTCAGATCTTAATCAAACTAGCTGTGAAGGATAGAGTCTAACTTATGGCAATATCACAAGAGTTTGCACCTCCTTTTAAGCTTATAGCCCCTTTCTTTATTTTAGGGGGACTCTTTTATCTGGTGGCTTCATTTTTTGTTTTTGGATTTAGCCTTGAGGATATTTCTCACTTCTCCCCTAAAACTATAGCCTTTGTGCATCTCTTTTTGCTCGGCTTTGTGATGATGACTATTTTTGGAGCTATGGCGCAACTCGTGCCTGTAGTCCTTGAAGTAGGGCATTTTGGGGTAGAACTCTTTTATGCTATCTGGCCACTGCTTTTGATAGGGACACTATTGATGGTTTTTGGCTTCTTGTATTCACCAGCACTTCTGCCCTATGGCGGGGTTGTTGTTCTTATAGCCATGATGATATTTGTTATGGAAATATTTATGACAATATCAAAAGTAGAGAAATTAACTCTTGTGATGAGCAGTGTGCTTATCGCAAATATATTTCTTTTCTTTGGTATCATCGTAGGTCTTTTGATGGCTTTAAGCTATGCAGGTACACTCTCTCTTGACATACCATCACTGCTAAAAAGTCATATCTATTTAGTGATAGGTGGCTATATAAATGTAACTATTATGGGACTCTCTATAGTTCTAGTACCGATGTTTACACTCTCTCATAGCTTCTCTTTAAAACCTTTAAGCATAGCTATCTATATGATGAGTATTGGTGTTGTATCTGTAGTGCTTTCTACTCTTTTTCATAGTGATATATTGGCGAATATTGGTTACTTTTTAGCTTTAGTTTCGCAGTTTTCATATATCTACATCATCTACATCATCTATAAAACGCGACCAAGAAAAGATAATGATGTCTATGCAATCTCTTTAATGTTTGCATTTTTTTCACTTATTATGGCTCTTGTGAGTGGTGTTGCTTATTTTGCGTTTCAAAATGAGGCACTTCTTTTGGTCGCTTTATGGTTGCTCTTTTTTGGATTTTTTGGTTTTATGATAACTGGGCATATCTATAAAATTATCCCATTTTTGGTATGGTTTGAGAGATTTTCTCCTCTTGTAGGGAAACAGAAAGTGCCGATGCTTGTAGATATGGTGCCTTATCGTAGTTCTCAAGCTCAGTTGATATTTTCAGCAGTTGGCGTTTTACTTGTGGCGTTTGCACTTCTTTTTGGAGTGGAGAGTCTGCTCGGTGCTGGAGCATCATTTCTGGTAGTTGGAGCATTTGCATTTTTTCGCAGTATGCTCTATATGATAAATTTTAAATAAGGAAATAAAAATGGCAATGTATACAAAAGAGGAAATTTTTTTAGCGATTAGTACAGTAATAGACCCAGAGGTTGGTTTCAACCTTGTGGAAATGGGGCTTATCTATGATGCTTCTAGTGATGATGCAGGGAATGTAAAAGTGACTATGACACTCTCAACTAGAGCTTGTCCTCTTCATCAGATGATTATTCAGTGGGTGAAAGAGGCAGTTGAAAAACTACCAGATGCAAAAGAGGTAGATATAGAAGTCGTTTGGGAACCCGTATGGAATATCACCATGGCTGATGACAATGTGAAGAAAGCTTTAGGGGCTTAACTATTTATACTCTTTATATCGAGGAGAAGTTGCTTAAGATGGATGCTATACTGTTCCATCAGAGTTAAGTAACTCTTTTCGTTCGTGTCATGAAGTGATTCTTTGAGCTTTTGTGAAATCTTATTTAAAGGTTCTGCCCCAATATTTGCTGTGATACCAATGATATCTAAAAGCATTCTATCTATATTTGCAGTTTCACCATTGTTGTAGAGTTGCTCTATCTCTTGATTTGAATTTGCATAGTTTTGTGCAAACTCTTTTAGAATTTCATGATAAAATTGTTCATCGCCACTACAAATAGCAAGACCTTTTTCTCCATCTAACTCTTTAGTATGGATAACTTCTATAATATTTTCATCTATTACTAAAGAATTGTCTTCTCCACTATATGCGTACAATATATCATATAATGCATCTATATGAAGAGGTTTTTCTAACTGTTCAGCCATACCAGCATTTTGCATTTTTTTAATATCATCGGTGGCAGTATCTCCACTAAGTGCAACTACTAGTATGTGATTGTAGTTTGGATTAGCACGAATAGCACGAGTTGCTTCAAAACCATCCATGACAGGCATATGTGCATCCATAAGTACCATTAAAAAGTCACTATTTTTTTCTAAAATATTAAGTGCTTCTTGTCCATCATTTGCCATAACTAATTCTATACCACTCCCTGCTAAAAGACCTGTGATAACTTTTTGGTTGATGAGATTATCTTCGGCAACAAGTACTTTTATACCAGAAAATTCTGTAAAGTTTTGTTTCGTTATCTTCCCATGTGCTGGAACTGTTCGCTTTACTATCTGTTGTGTTGCTGTTCTTATCTTTGATTCATGCTCTTCATGAGTCTCTTTTGGAGTTTCAACTCCAAAGTCTCCCTCTTCACTTCCCTCAAAAGGATCTTCTATAACACTTGTTTGTCCATTAAGTTCCTTGTTCTCTTCGAGTGCCTCAAGTCTATCTGCTCTATTTATAACATCTATCTTATCTTCTTCATCCTGCTTAGTATCTTTGGCTTCTGCCTTTTTCTTTGACTTGAGAATAAAAAATATAAGAACCACTAAAAGAAGAAGTGCGGCAGCGATAAGTTGATATTGGAAATTTGCTAACATTATAAGAGACCTTTTTTTATTTATCATACCCTATTAAGATTTAAATGTAAATTATTTATTAGATAAGTTGATGTATAATCTATTTAAACTATATACAAAGGCTTTTTTGTGCAAAATATTCCCCATATCCCTGTTCTTTATCGTGAAGTTATAACAGCATTTGAAAATATTGAAAGTGGAATAATTATCGACTGTACGATGGGTTATGGTGGACACTCAAGCATGATACTCGAAGCAAACCCAAACATAAAACTTATAGCAATAGATCAAGACCAAACAGCTATAGATTTCTCTAGTGAGCGTTTAGCAAAGTATGGCGATAGAGTAAGCATAAGAAAAGGGCGTTTCTCAA
This sequence comes from Sulfurimonas sp., assembly GCA_027056465.1. Lineage (GTDB taxonomy): Bacteria > Campylobacterota > Campylobacteria > Campylobacterales > Sulfurimonadaceae > Sulfurimonas. The sequence goes on along the minus strand of JALUKS010000185.1, from coordinate 1,501 downwards.
ATGTCATAAAAGAGATTTTAGAAGAAGTGGATGCAAGTGAGATAAAAGGGCTTTTAGCCGATATTGGTGTCTCTTCACTACAGCTTGATCAAAAAGAGAGAGGCTTCTCTTATGAGAGTGAGAATCTTGATATGCGTATGGATAAGGGTGCAGAGCTTACAGCAGAGAGTGTTGTGAATGAGTACACTCAAGAGGAACTAGAAAAAATTATTTTGGAGTATGGCGAACTTAGAAACTATAAAAAAATTGCTAGTAAAATAGTGCAAAATAGACCTTTTTCTTCTGCAAAAGAGTTGAGTCAAACACTAAAAAAAGACCTTCCTCATGGAAAAAATATCCATCCAGCGACACTACTTATGCAAGCGATAAGAATAGAGGTAAATGATGAACTAGGCGAGTTAAAATCTCTTCTCTCCTCTTTAGAAAACGCAGGACTACCTGAAGCTCGAATAGCTGTCATCTCTTTTCACTCTCTTGAAGATAGAATAGTCAAGCAGGAGTTTAAAAAGTGGAGTGAGTCTTGCATCTGCCCCAGTGAAGCTTTTCGTTGTGAGTGTGGGAACAACCACTCTCTAGGAAAAGTAGTGACACGAAAACCACTGATGGCAAAAGAGGATGAACTCCAAGAAAATGTACGAAGTCGTAGTGCAAAGATGCGAGTGTTTCAGATGGGTAAACGATGAGTCAAGAGACTAAACAGAGTGAAAAAGAGGAACTACTAAGCTCATTAGAGAGTAGTTTTATTCCAAAACATAAGCTAGATGCAGGTTACTTTTTTTATATAAGTTTTGTGCTTGTACTTATTATGATGTTTGTATTTCCTAAAATCTACATAACACAGCAGATTTATTATGAAAGTAGAAATATTGCAAAGCTTAAACGCGAGTACGATACACTTCAAGAAGAGCATAAAATTATTTCTACTTCAGTAGAAAAGATAAAGTTTAAAAACCAGATACTGGACACACTTTTTTAGGATAGATAATGATAAGAAAATTTATAGAGTTTGCCATAGAAAAACCACTATTAAACCATATCCTTCTGATATTTATATTTATACTCTCTATATTTGCATATATCAATATCCCTAAAGAGATATTTCCTCCTACACAGATGGATAGAATAAGTATTACTGGTGGGTATGCGGGAACTTCAGCTGATGTACTTGATAAAATGGTTGTTAAAACTATTGAAGATGACTTACAAAATATTACCCAATTAGAAACGATAAAAACAGAGATTAAAAATGGTTCTTTTGATATATCTGCTGATATTAAAGCAGGCTCTGATAACGCAAGTGTACTTAATGATGTAAAAGATGTAGTGGCAAGTGTCAAAAAAGATTTGCCAGCCGATATGAGTGAGCCAATAGCGAAGATAAAAACACATGCCTTTCCTCTTGTGCTTATCGCTATTTCAGGTGATGCTAGCAAAGAAGTTCTGCTTAATCGTGCAGATGAACTCAAAAGTGACTTAAGTCGCTATAAAGAGTTGAGCAGTG
>JALUKS010000184.1 GCA_027056465.1 Sulfurimonas sp. | reverse complement strand
ATGTAGAGGCTAAAAGTGCGACTAAAAGAGACATCACAATAAAAACAAAGATATTTTTATACTTCTCGCGTTTGAGAGAACCTAGAGCATAGAAGAGAAGATAGGGATTGAGAAATCTACTCATCTAGGCTACGAACCACTTTTGGTGTTATCTCTCTAAAAGAGAGTATATCTTTTCCTTTATGGTCAAGTGAGAAATTTTTTGCACTCTTGAGTGTAGCAAACCCTATAAGTTCATGCCCCATAGGTCCATAAACATCACTTCCTATGACATAAAAAGCCTTTCTAGCATCTAATGTTTTGAGTGTGTAGTAGTCTTGAATCCAGATACTTTTAATGCCCTTTTGATGTTTAAAGTAATACTTGAACATATCTTTGATACCATCAAAGGAGTAAACTTTTTTATCACTGTAAGTTATACGGGTTACCCATGTTGGATAGTAGTGCAGATACATCCCACAAATAGGACATTTATCCTTTTTTGTGACTGTTATTTTAGGAAGTACTTCTCTATGACTCCTATTATCCCACAGATAAATCGCTAAAGCTTCAGAGTATTTCGCAGAGAGCTTCGAGCAGATATGTTTCTCTTTTATATCTGTAAGTAGTGCATCATAACTTCCATACTTCTTAGCATCAAGAGTAGCACAGCGTTTCGTATGAATGAGTCTCCCCATAGGATAAATCTTTTTCTCTTTTATCGCCTGAGAGTAGGAAGTAGCTCCAAAGAGTAAAGAGCTAACAAAAGTAGATAAGATAAAAATAATTTTAAAAGTATGCATAGAGTCTCCTGTCAAATAATATAAAAATTATTTTAGCTAAGTAAGTGTTAAAGAAGTGTTAAGGAATAGAGTGTTTTCATACTTGCCAAAATTAAAACCCTGAAATGCAATTTTTGAGAAATCAGAAAAATAAAATTGTACAATGTATTTTATCCCATTTAAGATTGTAAAAGTCTTTTATGTGTATAATTTCGTAACACATTCAACTGAGGAAGCATATTTTGTCTAAATTATCACTTATATTACTGTCAGCTGGTAGTTCTAGCCGTTTTGAGATGGATGTAAAAAAGCACTGGTTGCGTATAAACCACACACCTTTGTGGCATTTTGTAACAAAAAACTTAGAAAAAACTCAAAAATTTGATGAGATTATTGTAGTTTGTGCTGAAGATGAGATACCTTTTATGCAAAACTATGCTTCTTACAAATTTGTAAAGGGTGGTAGCACTCGCCAACAGTCACTTAAAAATGCACTCTCACTTGTAAAGAGTGACTATGTTCTTGTAAGTGATATTGCTCGTGCTTGCATTAGTGCTACTTTACTTGACTCTATTCTCAGCGAACAAGGCAGAAGTGATTCTGTCGTACCTTATCTCGGAGTAACCGATACTATAGTATATGAAAATAAAACTATAGATAGGGAAAAAGTAAAACGCATACAGACTCCACAACTCTCTCGTGTTTCTACTTTAAAGTCTGCACTTCAAACAAGTGAAGAGTTTACTGATGAGAGTAGTGCGATAGTTGCCAATGGTGGGAAACGCAGTTTTGTTCTCGGTGAAGAGGATGCGCACAAGATAACTTATATCCATGACCTCAACAAACTCCCATGCTTAGAAGCACCATCAACTGATACCTTAAGTGGAAACGGTTATGATGTCCATGCTTTTGATACAGAGGGAACTATGTGGCTTGGTGGTGTTAAGATAGAGTCTGACTTTGGCTTTTTAGCCCATAGTGATGGGGATGTAGCCCTGCACTCTCTCATAGATGCCCTACTTGGTGCAGCTGGGATGGGTGACATCGGTATGCTCTTTCCTGATAACGATGAGAGATATAAAGGGATAGACTCAAAAGAACTCCTCAAGGTAGTTGTTACCAAACTGCATAATTTTGGCTTTATCATAGTCAATATAGATGTTACCATAGCAGCACAAAAACCTCGTGTTGGCAAATATAAACGCCAAATGAGAGAGAGTATATCCTCTCTGCTAAAGATAGATATGAGCCGTGTCAATATCAAAGCGACAACAACAGAAAAACTCGGCTTTATCGGTCGAGAGGAAGGTGTAGCTGTCACCTCAAACGCAAACTTAAAATACTATAACTGGAAAAAATAATATACATGAAAATACTTATAATTGAAAACGAAGTCTATCTTGCTCAAAGCATCGCTACAAAACTAGGAGAACAAGGACATATTTGTGAAATGTGTACATCCACTAAAGACGCTATTCGTAGCAATAACTATGATGTGGTACTTCTCTCTACTAATATTAATGGTCAAGATTTTATTCCTGTTGTAGAGACTTTTAAGAACTCTATCATCATACTTATGGTCTCATATATCAGCAATGACACAGTATCAAAACCTCTTGCTGCTGGTGCTAAAGACTATATTATAAAGCCATTTATGATTGAAGAACTTGTTAAAAAGATAGACCACTATCAAGATTATGAAAAGCTTAAACGAAGAAATATCGCTTACGAAAAATATCTTAAGCACACACTTTTAAATGCTAAACATGAACAAGATATAAATGCTATAGAACTTCCTCTTTTTATAAGCTCAAGCTTTCAAAAATACTCAGATGCATTCGCTTTTGAATATGCACAGAGTAAAGATATTCCTATACACTTTATTACACTTAGTGATTCTAAGAGCCTGCAAGAAGTCACTTCTCTTCCTCAGAACACTCTTATCTATATTATCGACTATCAGTCTCTCAAAAAAGCTGATAGAAAAGCATTTTTAGAGTTAATTGCTGATCGAAAAGTTATTGTCTCAAGTAGTGATAAGATAGAAGATGTTGAGTATCCTATTATAGAAATAAAAAATGAAAATAATGTTTTTGATAAAGGTGAAATCTTGCCTATTGAAGATTATGTAAAATTTATTGTTCTTAATTATCAAGACAAATATCCAGATACTGAGCTATCCAAAAAACTAGGTATAAGCCGTAAAAGCCTATGGGAAAAGCGAAAGAAATATGACATACTCAAGAAAAAATAAGACACTTTTCATAGATAAAGAGGCTGCTTCAGCTCTTGAACTTGTTTCAGATGGACTTCTCTTGCCTGTTACAAAACTGATGTGTGAAGAGGGTTCTCGAGAGGTTTTAGAAAAAGGTCTCATCCATGGAAAATCTTTTCCTTTTCCTTTTATTCTTGCTCCATCTGGAAAGAAGAATGAACTCCTTTTAAGCCAAGTAGAGAAAAATGAGCTTATAGATATTCTCTGTGAGGGTGAAGTGTTTGCTACACTCACGGTTAAGGAGACCTTTCAAATAGATCCAAGTGAAAGAGTTAAACATATATACGGTACTGACGACCTTACACATCCTGGGGTACAGGCCACGATAAAAAGAATTGGACACTGGGCAGTTAGTGGAAACTATGTCTTATCTGACAATACTCCAAATCAAAATAAAATCAACATTCACACTGCGAAAAAAACAATCAATGCAAAACATACAACTGCTTTAGTAATGGCAGCAAACCCTCTGCACCGTGGACATGAAAGACTCATTCGTCAAGCACTTGACAATACTGACTTACTTGTGATATTTTTACTTAAGCCCTATGAAACTGCAAACCTCAGCTATGATCTTAGACATGAAGCACTTGAGTTTTTTGTAAATAACTTTTTACCTAAGAACCGTGTTGTTATTGTTCCTTTGGAAAATAGCTATATTTTTGCAGGGTATAACGAGATAATCATCGATGCTATAGTTTCCAAAAATTATGGATGTGATAGACTTACCATCGGTCGCAACCATGCTGGGCTTGGTATGTTTTATGACTGTAACTCTAACAAATCAATAGTTGATAAGGTCACAGGTATAGATATAGAGATTCAAATTGCAAGTGAGTATGTCTACTGTGATATGTGTACAACACTTGTCAGTAAAAACACATGTCCGCATGGACAACACCATCAGATATCTTACCATTCAGATTCTATTCTCCAGCTTCTTGAAGCAGGTATCTTACCACCAGCAGTTCTAATGCGTAAACAGATTAGTGCTTTTTTACTCTCGAAACTCTTGCCCAATAGATTTAAAAACTTAGAAAAAATCTACTATGACACTTTCGCCACAAAGGGTCTTCTTGAAGAACACTCTGAAAATGATTTTTATATAGAGCTTATGAAACTTTACCAAACAACATCACTCACATAGGATTGTAATAAATGAACTTTAAAACTTTAGCGACTACACTGCTTGCACTTTTAAGTGGAGTAACTCTTCTTATCTATTTTGATGAGAGTACACTCTTTTTAACGACACTTCTTTTATCTATTATAGGTATTAAGGGCATTAATAATAAAATAAATAAAGATATAAATATTGATTTACAAGGTTTTTCTATTAATACTTTTGTTGGGCTTTGGTTTGCACTAAGTATCGCTCCTGCCTATGGTATTAGTATAAAAGAACTAGCTATTGTATCAAATGGTTTTCTTATTCAAGTCCTACTCTCTTTTATATTTTTCATTTTCTTTATGATTACAAGAATATCTATCATTGCTCGAGTAGAGAAGAGTGTTAAAGGTGGAGTAGGAATTATAGCCTCTGCCCTCATAGCTGGAGCAGCTGCAGGAATATCTAGTGCAGCCCTTTGGCAAGTCTATGTAGAACTTCTTAGTAAATTTCTTTGACTCGCCCTACTTCACCACTCATAAGCCGTACTTTTATGCCATGAGGATGTGAGGCAGACTTCGTTAATAAATCTCTTACTATACCATCTGTTAAGTAACCTGTAGCTTGATCTTGTTTAAGGACTATAGCGACTGAATCGCCATGCTTAATATCGCTTCGTTTTCTTCCATCTTTCATAAGTTTTCTATCTCCTTAGGGTTGTTTTCATTATATATTGAGAGTGATGGAAAAGCAAACTCTAGGTTGTTTTTCTCTAATATCTCCATAATTTTGTGCATCACATCTTGCTTCGTATCTAGCCACTCACTCCACTTAACAGACTTTGTAAAACAGTACACTAATATATTTATACTTGAGTCTCCAAAGGAATCTAAGTACACAAGAAGGTTCTTTTTTACACCTTCTAGGTCATCTTTTGAGACTAATTTAGCAATATTTCGTCTATGCTTATTATGCTCATATCTCGTCTCTTTTGTGGCTATATCGGGGTGTTTTTCAAGCATAATGTGTATCTCTTTTACTGCATTTTTTATATCTATACTCCTTGAATCATACTTAACACCTATATACATTTTAATGCGTCGACCGAGTACACGTTTGTTCCAATTTTTAACATCTTTACTCGCAAAAGTTCCATTTGGAATAGCTATAAGTGCATTATCAAAGGTTCTGATCGTTGTTACACGAAGCCCAATCTCAACAACAACACCCTGTTTCCCATCAATCTCTATCCAATCCCCTTGAGAAAAGACATCCGAAAAAAGGATTGAAAGTGTTCCAAAGAAGTTACCAATAGTATCTTTTGCAGCAAATGCAACAGCAAGACCACCAATCCCAAGTCCAGAGAGAACAGCAGTAAGATTTACACCTGCAAAATAGAGTGATATAAGTAATCCAATCACCATAATAATAAAGTTTACAATTTTAATACCAACATTAATAAGGTCATTATCAAAATTTTCTGAAGCATCTGTTACCTTTGTAAGCCGTACACTTGCTACAATATTTATAACTTTATAAAAGATAAGTGTAGCGACAACAACATAGAAGATATTAAAAATTTCTGAAGTAAACTCTACTGAACTAAAATCATTATAGATATAGATAATAATATCTATATTTATCGCAATAATTAAACTTTCAATAGAAGTTCTAATCTTCTCAATTATCTCCGAGGAGTACTCTCTTAAAAAATCAATGGTAAGTATATATTTCTCAAGAGCCACATAGACTATCCTTTTAAAAAAATATGTTAGTAAAATAACTAAACTCATAAAAATAAGTTTTATAATACTCATATCATACTCTTCTAATAGAGGGTTAACAAGATGAACGAAATTTATAGAATTAATATATACAACAAAAGAGATAATATGATATTTTGAGTACTTATTAAGTCTATACATTTTTGACTCAAACTTGTATATATAATCAATCATATCATTATTTATACTTTGAAGCTCGTAGAACTTTTTAACATTATTTTTAGTTGCTAGTATAATTGACCCAGAGCTTGGCAGTGCTAAAATATACTTATAATCTTTTTTATAAATCTTAGATGTTCTGTTTTGAAAATCAAGAGTAATGGTATTAAGTCTATCTTCAAACTCTTCTAAAGTCCCTTTATTTAAGGCAAGAAGAGTAGACTTAAGCATACTATTTTGTAAGCCTAATATCTTGTATATTTTCACAGCAACCTCATCTCTCAGTACAGCATAAGAGTTCCCATTACGACTATTAATAGCTATAATCTTTTGCAGAGAGTATATTTTTGTCTCGTATGTTTTTACATTTAATATATACTCATTTTTATTAATAAGTATTTTATCAAGAGTATTATTATAAAGTATACTCTGCTTCTCTAAGAGTTTTTGAACAATATCTTGCGTTAAATTGTCATCGTTCATTCTATCAACAATGGCAACTTGACTCTTTATAAAAGCAGGAAACTCTACTGTAGTTGCAAAAAGCCTACTAGCCAAGAGTAAAAAGAGGAGAAAGTATTTTAGTTTGGACATTTTATTCCTTATAATTTTAAATTGCTATAGTTTTTTCTCACTATATCACTTCTTAGATAGATATACTCAGCTTTTGAATAAACTGCTTTTTTTAGGGCATCTAGTGATTTTATAGAACCTAGATTTAACTGTTTATTCGATAAAAAAACTTCTCTGAAAGATTTATTTATATCTAGGCTCAAAAGATTAACATGTGTTGTAGTGTAGGATAGTGTAATATAATCAATACAATCTAAATCATAAAGATTATGTAGTTTTAGATAAGGTTTTTCAAATGTACTCTCTAGCACATATTTTCCAAAAACAAATTTAGTGTGCATACTTGTTTGTATATCAGGCATATAAGTTTTTAAGCCACGGAGTTGTGCAACACTAAACGCATCTACTATCGCGTTTCTTACATCAAACTTCTCTAAAATATTTTTAAACTCTTTAAAAAATCCTTCTATCTCTCCCGTTCCCGTTTTTAACTCTAAGATAAAATTGACAGAGGAGTTTATAGTAAAGAGCTTCTCTAAAGTAAAAAGTTCTTCTTTAGCTAATAACTCTTTAATCTTCTCATCACTAAGGGATTTTCCTTGCACATCGGGGTGATGAATATAGATAACATAAGTGCCATCTATATAAGCCCAACATATATCACCCTCTCCTGCTAGAGTCTGCTCAGATTTTTCGCTCAAAGAGACAAACTCTTCAAAAGCTTTTTGAGTGTTTAAGGCACGATGATGCACAAACTTTTTCGTTTTAATGTTCAGCCTTTTTAAACTCTAAAACAACATCTATCTTTTCACTTTTATACGCCATTAAATCAGCGATAGTGACTCTCTTCTGCGTTTGGAACTCATAAAAAGCATACTCAAACTTCTGGGCAAGAAAAAAGACTGCGGCAACATCCCAGATGTAACAAGAGCCTATGAGTGTAGCTTCTGCCTTGCCTAACGCCACCATCACAACATGGTAGAGAGTAGAGCCAAAGTTACGAAGTTTGAGTGCTTCAAACTCTTTGAAATCTATCTTTTTATGTAAACGCGAGCTAATAAAGATAGTCTTTGTATCTGCATTTACTACATTGTTCTCACTATGGAGTTCTCTATCGTTGATAAAAATCTTCTCATCATACGCTAAGTATTTTTGATTACAAGCTGGTCCGTAGAAGTACGAAAGCAGAGGTGTACCATTTTTTAAAACGCCAATCCCAATGCCCCAGATAGGATAGCCACGTAAAAATGAGGCAGTTCCATCAAGAGGGTCAATCACAAAAGTATATTCATCTGCATCACTCTTGAGTATTGCCTGATCCTCCTCTATCCAGATGTTGGCGTTTGGATAAGTCTCGTTTATGACTTCTATACAAAATGCCGTAGCATCAAGGTCAAACTGACTTACAGAAGTACCGTTGTCTTTTAGGCTTACTTGCACCGAGTCATTTGTTTTCTCATAAAGTTCTTTATAAAAAACATCTATTTTTTTAATTATATCTATTACTTTATTATCTAATATAGCCATTATTCTCTCCTCTTTTTAATTCTAATAGTTCCAAAATTCTTCTCTGTATAAAATTCTCAATCAGTTTTAATCTCTTAGCACTAAGATTATACTTTGAGTGTTTTGTAAATCTAAAATTTATAAGTTTTTTCAACCTACCCTTCACTCTACTATCAATAATTGTCTCAGCAAATAGCATAAAATCATTTGCATTTTTCATATACTTTGTTTGAGCATATCTCTCCAAAGAGTCCATATCGTTCTCTAAGGCATCATTAAAAAGAGAGAGACCGTTATCAAAAATTGGGGCATTTTTAACTATCTCATTTGTATAACTATCTACTAAAAAACCAAAATTTCCAAAATGTCTATCTGTATTTACTATAATAATATCAAATATAAGCATATCGACTAAAGAGTTATAAAATTGATCCCCTAAATCTCTATAGTAATCTAAAACAGCTCTCCAACCACCTTCGCTAACAAGATGACATATCGGGATAAAAGAGAGGCTTTTGGAACTAAATATTTCACAAGTAGAGTTTAATTTTCCTCTCCATTTTCCTAAATTATAATGGGTTACATCCAAACCCATACAAGAAGCTATTTGAGATGCATAAAACTCACTATATGGTTCTTTACCACAATTTGCACAACCACTTGAACCACTTTTATAAAGATATATCCCGCTCTTACCTTGTGGGTTTCTTCTCCAAGCTTTTGCTAACATCCCATTTGTTGTAAACTCTGGACTAGAGATGAACCCTTCTCTCTTGATAGTTCCGTATCCAGTATATGCAAGGAGAGATAAAATTTTATTGAAATCATTATCATAGAGATTGTACTCATCAAAGCGACCATTAAATCCACTCTCTACTATCCAGTAAGAGTCATTTAAAGATAAACTTTTAGAAATAGATACAATGCCTTCTATATCATCTAAATTTAACTCTAATTCCATAAGCATTTTATGTACAAAATTTCTATTTTTAGGAATGGTACGAGATTTTATCCATAAAAGAAAGGCTCTGTTCTCTACTACTAAGCCAAGAGGAAAAAACTTTTTATACTCTTCATATATATTGAGTATTTCAATGGTAGTCTCCTCTAATGATCCCGAAACAAACTTAAATTCTATTAAATTTTTATCGAAATGCTTTAGGGTATATCTTTGCATCATATACTCTGACGCTCTCCTCTCATCGCTTCAACAAGTGCAGAGAGATAATCTACTAAAGACCATAAAGTCACTGCACCAACAAAAACCATCACACCTGTAGTGTATGAGGTATCCAGAGTAATATCAAACTTATTTATCATATAAAAAGGAATTAAAAACGCGACATAGCCTAAAAGTGAGTACCAATAATAGTTCCCTTTTACTTTGAGAAAATACAAAATCGCAAATGTGGAAACAGTACCAATAGCTGTCATCATTTGAAGATACTCTTCGCTATAACTCTGCCCTTGATTCATATAAAGCACCAAAAGTGCATAAAGAAGAAGATACTGACCCCCAAACTGTACAAGAGCTTTCGCTTTTCCACTAAATCTAGCACCCATAGCGATACCCATTAGCGACATATAAGTACGGATGTAAGCGACTATAATGTCACGCACAAAGAGTACAACCACAAGCCATAAAGGAAAAAGTCCCATATATCCAAACGCGAAGAAGTACATAAAACGCGAGATACTATCGCTCAAGGGATCAAGTAACTTTCCTAAACTTGTGACACAGTTATCACGACGAGCCAAATAGCCATCGAGCATATCAGTAAGCTCAGAGTAAGCGATGAGGATAATAGCCACTAGAAGGAGTTTTATATCTCCACTCAAGACAAGTCCAAACGCGATAAATGAGACAAAAATCCTCACAAATGTTATGTTGTTCGCTATGTTAAAAATATTCTCTTTTTGCATTACTTTTCAAACCTTTTTATATCTAATTTTTTCACAAAATAACTCTCATCACAAAAACGAAGCATCGCAAAGTCTCCAGAGGAGTTTCCATAAGAGATGGTATGACCAAATTCTTCTTCACCCATAAAAGCTTTTATGCGTTGTGTCTTCTCATCGAAATTACAAACGCGACCCTCAAATACTCCACTAAGATAGCGACCATTTTCCTGCGTTTGTGTGGAGATAAAACCATCGTAACCTAAATATTCGCAAACCTGTTTTACATAGACATCTGGTGAAGCCGTTACGATGATGACCTTGTAGCCCTCTTTGCGTTTAACATCTATAAGCTCTCTTACTCTCATATTCCACGCTATCTCATCAGCAAATGAGTCTAAACTCTGCTCACTATCATAGCCCTCAAAAAACATCTTAAATGTTATCTGCTTGACATCATCATTGTTGTAAATTTTAAGTTTATATTTTAGAAGCATTATTGCGAGAGTAGGAATATTTTTGAGTACCTTTACAAAGTTTAAGTTTTGAAAAACAAACTTTGTATAGGTGTCTTTAAGTGTTAGTGTTCCATCTAAATCGGTAAAAATTATTTTTTGCATGAGTAATTATAGCAAAAATAGACTTAGAGATTAAATACCCTCAGCTATCATAGCATCAGCAACTTTTTTAAATCCAGCGATATTTGCACCATCCACATAGTTCCCCTCAACGCCATAATCTTTCGCAGTAAGAGCCACTCGCTTACAAATCATCTGCATCGTATCTCTAAGTTTATTATCGACTTTTTCAAAACTCCACTTAGCCATAGAGGCATTTTGACTCATCTCAAACTCACTTACAGCAACACCACCTGCGTTTGCAGCTTTCGCTGGAGCAAAACATAAACCATGGCCTTGAATTGCAGCAGTAGCTTCAGGAGTAGATGGCATATTTGCCCCCTCTGTTACACTTTGGCAACCATTTGCTATAAGGTTTTGTGCATCTATCTCTGTAAGCTCATTTTGTGTCGCACAAGGAAACGCTGCATAACATGGAATTTCCCAAACAGCATGACCATCCTCAGGATATTCACTTACTGGAGTATATTTAGCATCTGTATGTGTTTTGATATACTCCTCCAAAGAGGCACGGCGTTCTAACTTTATCTCTTTTAGTAGTGCCAAGTCAACACCACGAGAGTCATAAAGAGTACCTCTTGAATCAGTACAGCTCACGGTAATCGCCCCAATTTGTTGGAGTTTTTCTATGGCATGAAGTGCAACATTTCCAGCTCCACTTACAGTACAAACTTTTCCTTCAAGAGGCTCTTTTCCCTCTGTCTCTAGCATAGCTTCAGTAAAGTAAACTGCACCATATCCCGTAGCTTCAGGACGCATTAAAGAGCCACCAAAAAAGAATGGTTTTCCAGTAAGTACACCTTCAAAAGAAGAGGTGATTTTTTTATACTCACCAAAAAGATAACCAATCTCACGACCACCTACCCCAATATCACCAGCAGGAACATCTACACGTGGACCGATATACTTATGGAGTTCTGTCATAAAAGCAGTACAAAACTTCATTACTTCAAAGTCACTCTTTCCTTTAGGATTAAAATCACTACCACCTTTACCACCACCTATAGGCAGACCAGTAAGAGAGTTTTTAAGAATCTGCTCAAAACCTAAAAACTTTAAAATTCCCTCATTTACGGTTGGATGAAAACGTAGACCACCTTTATAGGGTCCAAGTGCATTGTTAAACTGTATACGATAACCAGTGTTTACTTGTATCTCATTCTTGTCATTTAACCAGACAACTTTAAATTTTATCACTCTATCTGGCACAACTAATCTCTCTAAAATTGCATGTTTTGTATATTTTTCATCTGATTTCAGAAGTGGTGCTATAGAGTAGATAACCTCTTCCATCGCTTGATAAAAAACATCATCTTGTTTACAATCTCCACGCTCAAATTTTTTAATCTCTTGTTCTGCAGTTGGCATCTTTTTTTCCTATTTTGATTTCTAAGTATAATTATAGTCTATTTTTTGTTGTAATTAATGCAAAAAGAGTATTTTAATCTAGCGAATACGAGATAGGAACATTAAAAGTGAGTCTCTCTTTTGGTTTGGGCAATTTATACTCTATATTTTCTATCGTTTTAATCGCTCCTCGACTTAAAATATCACTCTTTGAATAGAGTACTTCTATCTCTGAGACTTCTGCATTTTTTGAGAGTGTGAATCGAATGATAACTTTACCCTGCACTCCTCGTTTTCTAGCTCGTCTAGGGTAGTAGAGATTATCTTGTATGAGTGCTATTATCTCTGATAAGTGTTCTTCTACATACTCCTTTTCCGGAGATTTTACTTCTTTTCTCTCTTTTTTTGTTGTCTCGATTTTTTTTGTTTTCACACTTTTCTGCACTGCTATCTTTTTAGGCTTGGGAACAACATTTTTTTTTACTGCGACTTCCTGTTTTGCTACTTTAGGTATAACTATAGGTATCGGTTTAGAAATGATTTTTGCCTTAACAAGCTTCTTTTTTATCTGCTTCTTTATTTTTTTTGGAGGAATCTTTTGTTCTTGTTTGACAATTGAAGGAGGAGTGCTTTTTTCATGCATATAAGAAAGCTGTACACAAACAATATGCTCATCATCTTGTGTAACCATAGTTGTTTTATACTCTTTATAAAGTAAAAATAGAAGAGCTATAATGACTACATGTAAGATAAGTGAAATGAAAAAAGAGCTAGAGTGACGTATCATAAAAGAATAGTAACAAAATGTTTGTTATAAAAGTGTTAAAAGAGAGGTCTAAATGTGTACATGCCAAAAAGGCATATACTGAGGTTGAAGAATTTAGATAGCTTCAGTATCTTCTTCACCCGTACGAATACGAATAATTTTTTCAATATCACTTACGAAGATTTTACCATCTCCAATTTTACCCGTTCTAGCAGCTTCTACAATAGTAGCAGTTGTCTGCTCTACCATATCCTCAGAGACAACCATCTCCATCTTGATTTTTGGTAAAAAATCTACAACATACTCAGCACCACGGTAGAGTTCAGAGTGACCCTTTTGGCTACCATAACCTTTTACTTCACTTACAGTCATACCAGTAATACCAATCTCTGCTAGTGCATCTTTTACGTCCTCTAATTTGAACGGTTTAATTATCGCTTCAACTCTTTTCATCTATAAATCCTTATAAAAGTTATTTTGTATTATAACCTAACTCTCATTAAGAGTTAAGATATTTTTCACCATGAACTGATTCGTCAAGACCCATAGCTTCTTGCTCTTCATCAACACGTGAGCCACCAGTTAGTGCAGTAGCGATGTAATAAACAACAACAGTACCAACAAGAGTAAAGAGACCAATAACAACTACAGATTCAACTTGAACCATAAACTGTCCCATTCTATCTCCAGACTCTTTTAATGGTCCATCCCATAGTAAGTCTGCATCTTTTACAGCTAAAAGACCAGTTGCTAATGCACCAAAAAGACCAGCTAAGAAGTGAACACCAAAAGCATCTAGTGAATCATCATAACCAAGTTTCTTCTTCAACACTGTAACACCCCAGAATGCGAAAAGTGTACCAGCAATACCAACGATAAATGCACCACCAACACTTACAAAACCAGCAGCAGGAGTAATAGCAACTAGACCAGATACTGCACCAGTAGCTATTCCTAGAAGTGTAGGTTTTTTATAAACAACCCACTCAGCAAGCATCCATGTGATAGCAGCAGCAGCCGTTGCAATAGTAGTTGTAAGGAGAGCAACACCAGCGATAGCATTAGCACCAAACGCAGACCCTGCATTAAATCCATACCAACCGAACCATAAAATAGCAGCTCCTAGAGCAGTAAGCATTACATTTGCAGGTTTCATAGCAGTTTTTGGATAACCTGTACGTTTACCAACTAATATCGCAAGTACTAAACCAGCTAAACCACCATTCATATGTACAACAGTACCACCAGCGAAGTCTAAAGCACCTGCATCAAAAAGAAATGCACCATCTCCACCCCAGACCATGTGAGCAACAGGAGCATAAACTACGAGTCCCCAAAGTGCTACAAATACTAACCAAGTTGAAAACTTAATACGCTCGATAACTGAACCCGATGCGATAGCTACTGTAATAGCAGCAAAAGTTCCTTGAAATGCAACAAATACATAAGTAGGATAAGTTCCACTTAAATCTTTCCAGCTAATACCATTTAAGAAAACATTACCAAATCCACCCATTACATTTTGAACTGCAGCTGAATCAGCTGTTCCAAACGCGATAGAGTAACCTGCAACTATCCAAACAACAAATGCAACCACAAATGCTCCAAAAACCATAGCATAAGTGTTAAGTACATTTTTACTTCTTGTCATACCACCGTAGAAAAGTGCAAGACCAGCGGGTGTCATAAGAAGTACTAATGCAGTAGACATCATCATCCATGCAGTATCTCCAGTATCTAATGTAGGTGCATCATCTGCAAGTACAAGTGTTGGCAGAGCAAATAAGAGTGCTAATAACCATTTCTTCATGTGAATCCTTTTGAGTTTTTATTTCATCTGAAGTATGCCATATATTAAAGGATAATACCACTATTTTTATGCTTAATATTTAATCAATAAATTTTTTTCACAAAATCTATAGAGTTTAAACATATTTTTAAGCAATATTTTGATATTATTAATGAATTTATTTTTAATTACATAGGGTGTACTAATGGCTGACTTGCTAACAAACGACGATATAGAACAGATAAATATAGAAAAAACTCTCCAGAACTCTTACCTTGACTACTCAATGAGTGTTATCGTAGGACGTGCGCTTCCAGATGTGAGAGATGGTTTAAAACCAGTACATAGACGTATACTTTATGCGATGGATAAGCTTAACCTCTCTCATGGAGCAAAGTATAAGAAATCAGCACGTATCGTTGGTGATGTGATTGGTCAGTACCACCCACATGGTGATACAGCAGTATATGATGCACTTGTTCGTATGGCACAAGACTTCTCAATGCGTATGGAGCTTGTAGATGGTCAAGGTAACTTCGGTTCTGTTGATGGTGACTCTGCAGCAGCGATGAGATATACAGAAGCTCGTATGACAAAATATGCAGGGGAACTTCTCAAAGACCTCGATAAAAATACTGTAAATATGATAGACAACTACGACGGCACAACTAAAGAGCCAGATGTAATGCCTACTCGTGTTCCTAACCTTCTTATAAATGGTTCTTCAGGAATTGCAGTTGGTATGGCAACAAATATCCCCCCTCATAATCCTACAGAGATTATAAACGGACTTAAAGCACTTCTTGAAAATCCTAATATCACACTTATTGAGATTATGGAACACATCAAAGCACCTGACTTTCCAACTGGTGGTATTATCTTCGGCAAAAAAGGAATTATGGATGCTTATGATACAGGTCGTGGACGTATCAAAGTTCGTGCTAAGACACACATAGAACAACAAGCGAAAAAAGAGATTATTGTTATTGATGAGCTACCTTACCAAGTCAATAAAGCTCGCCTCATTGAAAATATCGCTAATCTTGTCAAAGATAAAATGATAGATGGCGTTTCACTTATTCGTGATGAGTCTGACCGTGATGGTATGCGTGTAGTTATCGAGCTTAAACGCGATGCTATGAGTGAGATTGTTTTAAACAACCTCTTCAAGCAGACAAGCATGCAGACTACTTTTGGTATCATCATGCTATCTATATTAAATCAAGAGCCTAGAATATTTGGGATTATAGAGATACTTAAGCAGTTTATCAATCATAGAAAAACAGTTATCATTCGCCGTACTATCTTTGATCTTGAAAAAGCGAAAGCACGTGCGCATATCTTAGAGGGTCTTAAAAAAGCTATAGATATTATAGATGATGTTATTCGTGTTATTCGTGCTTCTACAAATGAAGATGAAGCAAAAGAGAACCTTGTTACAGAGTTTGACTTCTCAGAGATTCAAGCATCTAGCATTGTGGCTATGAGACTTGGGCGTTTGACTGGTCTTGAAATCGAAAAGATAGAAAATGAGTTAGCAGAGCTTATGAAACTCATCAACTACTTAGAGTCTATTCTTAAAAGTGAAGATGTACTCAAAGGTATCATCTCGGAAGAATTTAATGAAATCGCATTAACTTATACCGAGGGTCGAAGAACAGATATAGAAGATGATTATGATGATATTGACATTGAAGACCTTATTCCAAATGAGCCTATGGTAGTTACTATTACTCACCGTGGTTATATTAAACGTGTACCTCTTGCTTCTTACGAGAAACAGAAACGCGGTGGAAAAGGTAAGACTGCTGTTACTACTTATGAAGATGACTTTATAGAAAGTTTTTTTACTTGTAACACACATGATACCCTACTCTTTGTAACAGACCGTGGTCAGCTACACTGGCTCAAAGTTTACCGTATTCCTGAGGGAAGTCGTATAGCTAAGGGTAAAGCTGTTGTAAATCTCATTAACCTTATGGCAGATGAAAAAATCCGTTCTATCATTCCTACAACTGATTTTAGTGAAGATAAAGGTCTTGTTTTCTTCACTCAAAATGGTGTAGTTAAACGTACAAATTTAAGTGAATTTAGCAATATTAGAAGTAATGGTGTTCGTGCTATCGTTCTTGATGATGATGATGCTCTTATCACTGCAAAAATTGCAGACCAAGATATACGTTACCTCTTTATCGTAACTAAATTTTCACAATGTATTAAGTTTGAGATAGAAAAAACTCGCGAACAGGGTCGTTCAACTCGTGGTGTGCGTGGTATTAAGTTTAAACATGAGGGTGATGAAGTAGTTGATGCAAATATCATAGAAAATGATGAGCAAGAGATTTTGATGGTCGCTGAAAAAGGTATTGGTAAACGTACTGATGCTGGTGAATATAGACTCACTAATCGTGGTGGTTCTGGTGTTATCGCTATGAAAATGACTGCTAAAACGGGTAAAAATATTGTCGGTTGTCTTATGGTTGATGGTGAAATGGATATGATGGCACTTACAAAATCAGGTAAAATGATTCGTGTAGATATGCAAACTATCTCAAAATCAAGCCGTAATACTTCTGGCGTTTATATAGTAAAAGGTGATGATGTTGCAAGTATTTCTCGTTGTCCAAAAGAGGAGAAAGAGGAAGATGAAGGCGAAGAAATTCAAAATGTACTTATTTTGGAATAGCATTTGCTTAAAAAAATTAAATGATGGAGTATTCATACTCCATATTAAGGATGTTCGATGAAAAAATCATTAGTATTAGTAATATTACTAAATGTCATATCACTTTGTGCTGCATCAGAAACTGTCGTTGTTTCTGATTCTGATTCTATACCAACAGAGACCGTGACAGTACCGTCAAAGGTATCAACAACAAATGTAAACTCTCCAACATGTCAGACACCTTGTGCAGAACAAGAACAAGTACTTGAAGCTAACAAGAAACTACTTATCGATGTTATTGGTCAAGGGGTTGCACCTATAAATACATCTTCACCAGCTCAAGCTTATGCACTTGCTAAGCGTGCTGCTGTTGCTGATGCCTATAGACTTATCGCTGAAAAAGTAAAAGGTGTTCGTGTTGATGGGCAAGATCTTATCAAAAACATGATGGTAAAACGCTCAACTGTGAGAACTTCAGTACAAGCTATGGTAAGAAATGCTAACATCGTAGAAACAACTTTCAAAGAGGGACTTTGTGAAGTAGAGATGGAGATAAAGATATCTCACGCTCAGTTTCAGTAACACTTTTTTTTCTTCTCTTCTCACTTGCACTTCATGCAAGTGAATATCTTATATCTTATCGCTACCTTACAAAAGATGCCACCCTCTATAATGAATCCCTGCAAATAGCAAAATCAATGCAAAAGTGTAAAGGTTCACCCAGTGACCCAATTATCTTTGAAACAAGAGATGATAAAAATTTACAAAAAATTCTCACTACTAATAATGAAAGATTTATTGAGTATATGCATAAACTTGGGCTTAGTGTACACCACTCAGAGAGTACAACAAATTATATTAATAGTTCCACAACTATTATTACTCTTAGAACTACCTG
Source organism: Sulfurimonas sp. (assembly GCA_027056465.1). Classification (GTDB taxonomy): domain Bacteria; phylum Campylobacterota; class Campylobacteria; order Campylobacterales; family Sulfurimonadaceae; genus Sulfurimonas. Next base: position 2,850 of record JALUKS010000184.1, on the reverse strand, counting down.
CTTCAAAGTCGATTTTAATGATAATTCTGTTAAAATATCGGCTTTAAAATAGCTCTCTTTAGGACACATAGTGAAAATTGCAATAGTTGAAGATGATATTAACATGCGTAAGTCTCTTGAACTTGCTATGGGTGGTTATGAAGAGTTTGAAGTCATTACCTATAAAAATGCTGTTGATGCTCTTAAAAAACTTGATGATAGTTTTGATTTAGTGATTACTGACATTAATATGCCAAAGATGGATGGTATCGAGTTTGTAAAAGAACTTAATGGTCGTTTTGAAGTCATTATCATGACTGGAAACGCAACATTGACAAGAGCTATTGAGTCTATTCACTTAGGGGTAAAAGATTTTTTACTCAAACCTTTTGAAATAGATGATCTTATTGGGGCTATAACCAGAGAAGATAAGATTCAAAAAGTACAAAAGAGTGTAGCAAAAACTAAGAAAACATCGAATAGTGGTTTTTTAGGTACAAGTAAAGCACTCAGCAAAGTACTAAATATTGCTGATAAAGCATCGAAAACAGATGCCAGTATTTTATTACTAGGAGAGAGTGGTGTAGGAAAAGAGCTGTTTGCTTCTTATATTCACCAAAACTCACCTCGTAATAAAAAGCCGTTTATCGCTCTGAATATGGCAGCTATTCCTGATAATCTCATTGAAAGTGAATTATTTGGATTTGAGAAAGGTGCGTTTACAGATGCTAATGAAGCTAGAGCTGGACAGTTTGAGTTAGCAAATGGCGGTACACTTTTTCTTGATGAGATAGCTGAAGTGCCTTATGGCGTTCAAGCCAAACTCTTACGAGCACTTCAAGAAAAAGAAGTACGACGTTTAGGTTCTTCAAAAAGTATAAAAATTGATATTCGCATAGTTTCAGCAACTAATGCAAACTTGCATGAAAAGATACAAGATGATAAGTTTAGAGAAGATCTTTACTACCGTTTAAATACCATACCTCTTCATATTCCTCCACTTCGTGAGCGTAAGGATGAGATTTTAGAGATTGCAGAAATAACTTGTAAAAGTAATTGTGAAAAGTATGGTTTTGAAAATAAAACTTTTTCAAATGAAGCAAAAAGTGAACTGTTAGACTACAACTGGCCAGGAAATATTCGTGAACTTATTTCAGTTGTAGAGCGCTCGGTTATACTAAGTGAAATACAAGAGATTCAAAAAGATGAACTCTTCCTTGATGTACGAAAATAATGAAATTAAAATTATAGGAGATAATAAATATGAGTAAAAAGACATATAATGTAGCAGTAGTTGGTGCAAATGGTGCCGTTGGTGAAGAGATTTTAACAGTGTTAGCAGAGATAGATTTTCCGATAAACAAACTTATTCCTCTTGCAAGCTCAAGAAGTGTAGGGAAAAATGTAGAGTACAATGGGGAAGAACTACCTATTATAGAGCTTACTCATAATGTATTTGCTGATTATAAAGTAGACATAGCACTTTTCTCTGCTGGTGGTAGCGTAAGTGCTGAGTTCGCTCCTTCTGCTGTAAAAGCTGGAGCAGTTGTCATAGACAATACTTCTCACTTTAGAATGGATGAAAATACTCCTTTAGTAGTTCCAGAAGTAAACCCTCAAGATATTAAAAAATGGAGACAGACGGGAATCATCGCAAATCCTAACTGTTCAACTATCCAAATGGTGCAAACACTTAAGCCACTCGATGAAGCCTATGACCTCACTCGCGTTGATGTTTCAACGTATCAAGCGACAAGTGGCGCTGGAAAAACTGCCATGGAAGAGTTAGTAAATCAGATGCAAGCATTTTTTGCATTTACACTTCAAGATGCAGAGCATAAAGTATTTAATCAACAGATTGCACTTAATGTTATTCCACAAATAGATGTGTTTACTGATAATGGTTACACGAAAGAGGAGATGAAAATGGTCAACGAGACTGTTAAAATCCTCAATAAAGATGTAGCACTTAGTGCGACATGTGTTCGTGTACCAACTCTTCGTGGTCATGCTGAAACACTGACTCTTACTTTTGATTCTGAAGTAAATGCAGATGAAGCGAGAGAAATTTTATCTCGCGCACCAAATCTTGTTATCCTTGATAACCCTGATGAAGCACTCTATCCTATGCCAGCAACTTGTGTGGATAAAAATGAAACATTTGTAGGACGTATTCGTAATGATGTCTATGCAAAAAATATGCTTCACCTTTTTATAGTTGCAGATAATCTTCGTGTGGGTGCTGCTACAAATGCAGTAAGAATCGCCCAAAAATGGATAGAATTTCAAGAAGAGGAAGTATAATGATAGAAAGAATTTTTGAGGGAGGACTCTGGTCTTCTCGTTTTATGATTATTCTTGCTGTTATTTTTGGAATCATAGGAGCGGTAGTTCTCTTTATCGTTGCTTCGATTGATGTTTATGATAGTGCAAAATTTGTTTTCACTACTTATCTACATCATGCACACCCTAAAAATTTCCATGAAGATGTAGTCGGTGGAATTATCGGGGCAGTTGATTTATATCTTATCGGTGTTGTTATGCTACTTTTTGCATTTGGACTTTATGAGCTTTTTATCTCAGATATAGATGCAGCAAAAGAGAAAGATGGTGAAGACAATAAAATTCTCGCTATCCATTCACTAGATCAACTTAAAGATAAAATTTCTAAAGTTATTGTAATGGTATTAGTAGTTGGTTTTTTTCAAAAAGTTGGACATACTGAGTACAATGGAGCATTAGAAATGCTCTATTTCGCACTTTCTATCACTGCTGTAGCTGTAGGTTTATACTTTTTAGGTAAAGTAGGACATCATAATCATTAAGGAAAATTAATATGGGAAAAATATTTGTAGATGCATGTTTAGGTAA
>JALUKS010000183.1 GCA_027056465.1 Sulfurimonas sp. | reverse complement strand
CCCTTAAAAGCATCAAGATGTCTCTCATAGAAGTCACCTTTTTCGTAGTGTGCAAAGTGAGCTTCATAGTAAGTGAGACCAAGATAGAGAGAGCGATTAAGAGTATTACGAACTCCATCACAAAATGAGAGGTATTCACTACGAAATGAGCCATCTTCATCTATCCACTCTGTTTTATCTCTGCGTTTAGTGGTGTCTATATGGAGATTTTTCTCACTTGATATACCTGCATTTTTGTAGTTTGTACTCTCTTTGGCATAGTGAGTTAGTTTTTTTATAAGTGCTGGAGAAAGGGCATCGTTTAAGATAATGTAACCATCATCAACAAGGGCATCTGTTATTTTTGTATAGAGGTTTTCATTCATAAGGGAGATTGTACTATGACACCCCTAAGAGTGTCAAGTAAAGTGAAGAGTTAGATAGGTAAAACGCGAATATTTCCAGAGAGTTTCTCTTTTAGAGTCGATTCTATCGCATAGAGTGTACCTGTTGCACTTGATGCACAGCCATTACAAGCACCAAGATAACGGATATAGATGTCGATATAGTCATCATTTTTCTTAATGTCGATGATTTCCATATTACCACCATCCATGATAAGAAATTGACGTACATTCTCATCTATGATAGCATCAACAGCTTTTATCTGTTGTACTAAAGTCATCTCTTCAAACTTAGCACCACCCTCAGCTTGAGCATCAGCAGCAGCTTTCATCTTCTCTTCATCCATCTCTCTACGAGTATCAGCTAAAATATCAACGAGATAGTATTCACGAGCTTCATGTCCACCTGGTTTGATACATGATTTACAAAAACCACCTGCTTTTGTGTAGTCAGTAATCTCTTCGATAGTATGTAAGTCATTGAGTCTAATAACTTCTTGAAGTGTTCCAAGGCTTACACGAGCGCACTCACATACGATGATCTCTTCTTCAAAGCTCTCAGAATCAACACCCATATAAAGTCCAGCAGCTTTTTTGATAACATCATAAGCCATAACAGAACAGTGCATCTTTTGAGGTGGCACAGCGGGAACATCAGGAGTATCACGAAGCGCTAACTCAACGTCAATATTCGTGATTTTTACAGCCTCTTGAACTGTTTTGCCGATACAAAGCTCAGTCATAACATCGCTAGACGCGATAGCTGTACCACATCCAAAAGATTTAAACTTAGAGTTTACAATCGTATCTGTAGCAGGGTCAATTTCCCAGTATAAACGTACTGCATCCCCACAAGACTCTGCACCAAAATCAGCTACAATAAGCTTATGCCCGCGTTTTTCTACCTCACCTTGAAAAAGTTCCCCTTGGTGAAGAGGGTTGTTCATAAGTGTTGTTACTTTATCAGAATATGCGTCCCAAAGTGAGTCGCCTAATATGTCTGCTTTTGCCATAATAATATTTCTCCTTAATTTTATTTCATAAACACTAGGTTTCCTTAGGCAGGAAGCCCAATGCACTAGTGCCTTTTATTTTGTCTTGTGCAATGTAACGATTTAGTGCATTTCGCAAGCTTGCGCTTCGCCACCTTTTGTTGGGGCTTGTTTCGCAAATGAACTTGAAATAGCTCTTAGTCTTGCTACTGCCTCTTTAAAATGGTTTATCGTATATTCTATCTCTTCATCTGTTGTAAAACGCGAGAGTGAAAGTCTTATACCTGTATGTGCTAGTTCATTATCAGCTCCGATAGCAAGCATAACAGTATTTGCTTCGAGATCGGCACTTGCACATGCTGAACCTGTTGATGCACCTATCTGACCATTGTTTAAGTCCCAGAGCATACCCTCGCCCTCAACGCCACGGATAGAGATAAGAATAGTATTTGGTGTACGGTTCTCTCTATCTCCAACTACAAAAGTATCACTTAGTTTTATAAGCTCATCCTCTAAGTGGTCGCGTTTTACACGGATTTTAGCCATTGTATTTTCTATATCTTTAGTAGCAAGCTCTATCGCTAGACCCATACCCACGATATAAGGCACATTCAGTGTACCAGAACGGCGTCCATTCATCTGCTCACCACCATGAAGAAGTGGGCTTAAAGGTTGAGAATCTTTAATGTATAAAGCACCTACACCCTTTGGACCATGAAATTTATGCGCAGAAAATGAGAGAAAATCGACATGAACATCTTGTAAATTCACTGGGATTTTTCCTACAGCTTGCACGCCATCAGAGTGAAAAAGGACACCTTTCTCTTTACAAATCTCG
>JALUKS010000182.1 GCA_027056465.1 Sulfurimonas sp. | reverse complement strand
GCATGGTCTGAAAAACCAAAAAACTTTGTCTTTGAGCTAATAGCTGCTTGAACATACTCTTCTACTGTTCCCTCGGCATGATTACAAAGTGGTGTGTGGTTGTGTAAATCTACTAGCATTCTTTTCCAATATTTATTTATTTTATGCTATTATAGTGTTAATTAATAAATTTATGCAATTTTACATCGGAGAGAATTTATGACACAAGAAGAACTTGATGCTTTAATGGGTGGTGATATCGATTTAGATTCGCTAGGCGATGAAACTGAAGAGACAACAGAAGAAGAGTCTTCAGAAGAAGAAAATACTACAGAGACTCAGGATGCAGAGATAGGTATGCCTGCTGGATATAGTGAAGAGACAGCGAATCAGTGGCCTCTTCCTGCAACAGATGAAAATAAAATGGTGCATCAGCTTGATGATGTAACTAAAGAGAGTGAAGAGAAAGCTACAGAAATTTTTGATATTATTGAAAATATTAGCAATAATCTTATGGAGAAAGAGGAGGAGGCTCAAAAAACGATAGATACTTTGACCTCAAATGTAACACTCTTTACGACATTAACTCAAAAATTTCCAGAGGTAGAAACATTTTCAACAGCTCTTACTCAAAATGAAGAGGCACTTACTGATGCTCAAGTAATCATCGAAACTATGCAAAATAGTGGTGATGAGATTATGAATGTTATGGATATTATGCAGTATCAAGATATTCATCGCCAAAAAATAGAACGTGTTATCAATGTTATGCGAGCCCTCTCTCGTTATATGAATACTCTTTTTGAAGGAAAAGTTGATGATGCAAAACGTGTATCTTCTGCACAACATATCGTTGGAGATACTCATAATGATTTGGCTTCTGATGATGATATGGAAGCACTACTTGCACAGTTTGGGCAAAAATGAGTAAAAGAGTAGAACTTTTATCCCCTGCGGGAACATTAGAAAAACTTAAAATTGCTTTTGACTTTGGTGCTGATGCAGTTTATGGTGGAGTAAGTCATTTTTCTCTTCGTATTCGCTCTGGAAAAGAGTTTACTATGGAAGATTTTCAAGAGGGTATCAACTATGCGCATGCCCGAGGGAAAAAAGTCTATGCGACTATTAATGGCTTTCCATTTAACTCACAGATTTCTCTTCTAAAAAAGCATATTATCGCTATGGGTGAGTTGAAGCCTGATGCTTTCATCGTAGCGACTCCTGGTGTTTTGAAGCTCTGTCACGATTTAGTGCCAGATATGCCTCTACATCTCTCAACACAAGCCAATGTCATGAATGTTCTTGATGCTCAGATTTATCATGAGATGGGTGCTACGAGAATTATTACTGCTCGTGAGATTAGTCTTAAAGATTTGGTGGCTATAAAAAAAGAGTTGCCTGCTTTGGAGTTAGAGGTCTTTGTACATGGAAGTATGTGTTTTGCTTATAGCGGGCGTTGTCTTATCTCTACACTACAGTCTGGTCGCGTACCTAACCGTGGTAGTTGTGCAAATGATTGCCGTTTTGAGTATGAAATCTATGCTGCAAATCCTGATACAGGAACACTCTTTAAGCTCGAAGAGGAGGAGGGTGTCGGTACTTACATTATGAATGCAAAGGACTTGAACCTCGCTTCACATATGAAAGAGATTTTAGACTCTGGTGTGGTTGATAGTGTCAAGATAGAGGGTCGTACAAAGACTGCATACTATGCAGCTACAACGGCAAAAGCCTATAGAATGGCGATAGATGATTACTATGCTGGTGCATTTAACCATGAAAAGTATCAGTATGAACTCCAGTCGCTACAAAACCGTGGCTACACAGATGCTTACTTAGTCTCTCGCCCCTTTGAACGCAACGATACACAGAGCCTTGACTTCTCTATGCAACTAGGAACGCATCAAGTGAGTGGCGTTGTAAACGCAGAGGGTACACACTTCTTATGTAAGTTTAAAACAGAGCCAAATGATGAACTAGAAGTAGTTTTTCCTCTTGGCAGTGAAGTGGCGATAGTAGATAATGAAATCGGTAGCACTTATGAAAAAAATGGTAGATTTTATATGAAGTTTAAAAAGATAGCTACACAAAAGGGTAAGGTTTATGAGGCTATTCATAGTGGAAACACAAATGAGATAGTGCTTCCAACAACATTCCCTGCGTTTACTTTTTTTAGAATCCCATCAGATTTGAGTATGGGAACAAATCCAAAATAAATAATTAGGAAATAGAGATGAAATTTGTATCAATCGTAATGGGTTCAAAGAGTGACTATGATGTGATGAAATCGTGTTCTGACACATTAGAAGCATTTGGTGTGAGTTATGAGCTTATCGTATCTTCTGCTCACCGTTCACCATCAAGAACTGTAGAGTATATCAAAAGTGCTGAGAGTAAGGGTGCGCAAGTCTTTATCGCTGCGGCTGGAATGGCTGCTCACTTGGCAGGTGTACTTGCTTCTCAAACTATCAAGCCTATTATCGGTGTGCCTATGAGTGCTTCAGCTCTTGGCGGGATAGATGCACTGCTTTCTACTGTTCAAATGCCAGGTGGAATGCCAGTTGCTACAGTAGCTATAGGAAAAGCAGGAGCGATAAACTCGGCGTTTCTTGCTATGCAGATTTTGGCACTTAGTGATGAAGAGTTAGCGATAAAGCTTCAAGAAGATAAAATAGCAAAAGAGAAAAAAGTTGAGATGGATTCTTTAGAGATAGAGACTCTGATTAGCTTATAAATAAAAAAAGGTTTTAGTATGAGTTGGATGAGTGATGAAGAGTATTGTGAGCTTACTGGTTTGGATATTTCAGCTGTTGAGGATTTGATAGAACGGGAGAAACTTACCATAAAAGTTGAAGATGGTGTTCGCTATATTGACCCATCAAAAGGCACTACAGAAGTTATTGTTCCAGCTAAACTTGTTGAGCTTGCCCAAAAAAATACTCATGAAATGATAGTGCAACCTGAGTTTATCGAAAAAACTATAGGTACTATCATAAACCTTCATGAGAAGGTTCTTGATGCCAAAGATGAGACACTAGATGCTGTAAGAGTAGAAAATGAGTTTCTTCGTGAAGCACTACAATCCCTTCAAGAGCTTTATGATGAAGATAGAAAAACTATTCACACTCTTCAAGAACAACTCAAACTCTCTCAAGAAGAGGTAGAATTCATGCGCAGAAAGTACAAACTAATGTGGAACAAAGCGATAGCCGAACACACAGACTAGATATTTTTTATCCTCAATCAAGCCAATAGAGGCTATAATCTCACAAATTTTAAAAAGTGAGATACCTATGATAACTTTTAGTGCAATGCTATTAAAACTACAAGAATTTTGGATGAATGAGGGTTGTAACATCGTGCAACCTTATGACATCTCTTCAGGAGCAGGGACATTTCACCCTGCAACTTTTCTTCGTTCACTCGACTCAACACCATGGTCTGTAGCCTATGTAGCACCATCACGTCGCCCAACTGATGGTCGTTATGGCGAAAATCCTAACCGTTTAGGCTCTTACTATCAGTTTCAAGCACTTATAAAACCATCACCAGACAACATTCAAGAACTTTACTTAAAATCTTTAGAGTTTTTAGGTCTTGATGTCTCTAAGCATGATATTCGTTTCATCGAAGATAACTGGGAGTCTCCAACACTTGGTGCATGGGGTCTTGGCTGGGAAGTGTGGCTTAATGGTATGGAAGTAACACAGTTTACTTACTTTCAGCAAGTTGGTGGTATAGAGTGTAACCCTGTAGCCGTTGAAATCACTTACGGAACTGAGCGTTTAGCGATGTATCTTCAAGGTGTAGATACGATTTTTGACATTGTATGGAATGAAGATAAAAATGGCAATAAAACTTACTACAGAGATGTGCATAAAGAGAGTGAGATAGAGTTTAGCAAGTATAATTTTGAAGTCGCAGATACAGAGATGCTTTTTGCAGAGTTTGAAGCGAAGAGTACCGAGTGTCTTAAAACTCTTGAAGCTGGACTCCCTCTCCCTGCTTATGACCTCTGCATGATGGTCTCAAATGTTTTCAATGTCTTAGATGCAAGAAAAGCGATAAGCCAGACAGAACGCCAAAACTATATGCTAAAAATCCGTGAACTCTCCAAAGGGTGTGCCGAACTCTATAAAGCTCAAGAGCCTGAGAGAGTGAAAAGAGTAAATAGCTAAAGTGAGAAGATTTTTTCGTTCTATAGAATAGAAGTAGTAAAAAAATATTGCAAAATGACATATTTTTAAAAGTCGTTTGATCTTTGTTGTATAATTGTAACAAAAGGAAAACTATGGAAAATTTAGCAGATACACTTTTAACAATTATTGTAGTAGTTATGACTCTTATGATTGGTAATATGCACCTTAGAGTACGAAACTTAGAGAAAAAACTCGGTAGATAGTGAGATGAAACTCTCTAAAGATGTAGCTACAAAGTTTGCTAAACTTGGCATAAATAGCTATCGAGAACTCGCCCTTACCATTCCCAACTCTTATGAAGATTTACGACTTCATGATAAACTTACTCCTCATGCTTATCAGCTTATTGACGCAACTGTTGCGTCTATTTTCAAAGCACCCAACACCATTCAGATAACTTTTTTTGTGCATAATTTTGGACATACTATCACAGGGGTAATATTTCGACCAAAGCCCTATATGATTCACCAGTTTGCAGTAGGAAGTAGAGAGTATTACTACGGGTTAGTGGAGTGTAAACAGGGGCAGTGCAGTATGAGTATGCCTAAAAAAGTTACGAAGATAGGGTGTATTACACCAAAGTATAAGTGTGGACTCAGAAGTGATGTGATGTGGCGACTTGTGCAAAAAGAGCTAAAGATAGAGAAGCTAGTAGAGGAGGGGATACCTCAAAACATAGCCAAAGAGGTAGTGAAACTTCACTTTGCAGATGCAGAGATAGTGGAGAGAGAAGAGCTTGATAGGAGAAGTTTAGAGGCACTCAAATATCTGGAAATCCACACTTATATGAAAGAGTTGCAGAGTAAACGCCGATATTTTCAGGCACTTGTTTCAAAAGAGTCAGAGTATAAGTCATGGGCAGAGACGCTACCTTTTAGACTAACTTCTCAACAGATAGAGGCTATAGAGGATATTCAAAGAGATTTTGCTAAAGATGTTGCTTCTAAACGTATGGTAGTGGGTGATGTTGGGAGTGGGAAGACTATGGTTATTTTAGCCTCTGCGTTTATGATGCTTCCTCATCGCTCCATACTGATGGCACCTACAACTATCCTTGCAAATCAGCTCTACGAGGAGGCTTGTAAGTTCTTACCAAATGTGAAATCTCTGCTCGTGACAAACAAGAGTAAAAAAGTAAATCTTGAAGAGTACACGTTTATCATAGGTACGCATGCCGTGCTTTATAGAGAGCTACCAAGTGCCGCACTCGTGATGGTGGATGAACAGCACCGTTTTGGAACATTGCAGAGAAATATGCTAGAAAAACTGACTAGTGAAGGAAAAGAGAAGCCGCACTATTTACAATTTTCAGCGACACCGATACCTCGTACTCTAGCGATGATAGAGTCTGCGAGTGTAGATGTGAGTCTTATCACTTCGACCCCTTTTACAAAAGATATAGATTCTCGTGTTATCCATAAGAGTGATTTCAAAGAGCTACTTCTGCATATCAAGAGTGAGATAGCAGAGGGTAATCAAGTCCTTATTGTCTATCCTCTCGTAGAGCAGAGTGAGGTGATAGAGTATCAGAGTATCGAAGAGGCACGGGGATATTGGGAGAAGAACTTTGAGGATGTTTATGTTACGCATGGAAAAGATAAAGAGAAAGAGCAGGTGCTTTTAGATTTTCGAGATAAGGGGAAGCTTCTTATCAGCACTACGGTTGTTGAGGTGGGTATCTCTCTCCCCAAACTTACAACTGTTGTGATAGTAGGTGCAGAGAGATTAGGACTCTCAACTTTGCATCAGCTTCGTGGTCGTGTAAGTCGAACAGGACTAAAAGGCTACTGCTATCTCTATACAAACCAAACTAACTCTTCGCGTTTAGAGAAGTTTGTGGAGACTACAAGCGGGTTTGACATAGCAAATTTAGATTTGAAATTTAGAAAGAGTGGGGATTTACTTAAGGGAACAAACCAGAGTGGTAATCAGTTTCGTTGGTTTGATTTTGCTGAGGATGCTACCATCGCTCAGCAGGTGAAGAGTGCATTGCACTTAGCGAAGTAGTCTAGTAGAGACCAAACTTCGCATCGTTGCGTTTGTAGAGAACGCGAGTCTTTCCTTCATTATCTAAGAAAATTTCAAATGTTTTATCGCTCGCTTTGAGGTCATTTAAAACATCCTCTACTTCACGAGGTTTATAGAGTTCAAGCTCTACAGGAACTATCTCATCTTCGCTATCTTCTATAGACTCTTTTACATCAACTATCTCAGCTTTGATTTCGTTGAGTCCAACTTTTTGATGTCCTATCTCTTTGTCGTGCATACGACGGAGAGCTTTTTGTGCACGAGTAACAGCTAAATCAATAGCAGCATATAAATCCTCACTACTCTGTTTGATGATAACAGAGTTTTTGTGTGCAAGGTTGATAACAAACTCTACTACAGAGTGTTCTTTACCTTTTTTAGTTTGCGTTGATGCAACAACATTTACAGAGATGATGTCCATATTGAACTTGCTAAGTGACTCAATAGATGTAGTCATATGTGCTTTAATAGCATCAGTAAGATCCAGTTGTCTACCAGTTAATGAAATATTCATAATATATCCTTTTTTGTAAGTTTATAAATTATAGCATTAAATGGTTTACAAACGAACTTATTTAGAGTTTTTGAATAGTACTTCTGAAATAACGAATAGGTTCTGTCGTAATATTACCATCATTAACACTTACTGCTATATTCAGTAGAACTGAACCATTTTGCTCTTTTGTTTGAATAGTAGTATAATTTGCATCATTACAGCTAGGTGGAAAACTTGTATAGACATAACGAGCAGTAACATTGACATCATATATATCATCTAGTGTATAAGTATCACCTTTATAGTTACAGGGATTTGTGCTATTGTTTTCTTTAGCAATACTTAGCAATGCTCTCTCTGCCGCTGCTTTGGCATATAGTTCAGCCTGCTGATAAAGATAAACATCAGCAGTTCTTTTTGTTGTCTGTGATGTCAGAGAAAGAGATAATGCCATAATAGTAGCGATAATAACAATAACAGCAATAGCCATAATCATAGCAAAACCATTTCTTTTCTTTTTTAGTAAACTGTTTTTTCTTTGCATATTGAATAGTTTCCTTCACTCATCGCACCATAAGTTGACTTGGTACAGACTTGAATTTTTAAAAGAGAGCCTACGGCACTGTATCGAAATGTACTAACATTTTCCATCAGTATAGTAGAATTTCCATCACGATAATCTTCACCTGCCCACGGTTGGTAGTCATGCCATAGCTTTAGTGTTCCCATATGTGTTGTACTGTTGTAGTCCTTTATTCCAATAGCATAAGCACTCCATGCTAGTTGATTGTACTCATAAACATCAACATCACTAAAGTTGCTATCAGATACAAGATGATTGACATTTGCACTGTCTGCATGGATTGGATAGAGAGCATCATGATGAGTTTTATCCCATCCAAATCCAGTATGAACATTGCTATTTGAACCTATGAAATAGATTACTGAGTCATTAAAATCAGTTGTGCTTCCCGTTGGTCTTAATGCAGTTATGAAATCATTTATAGCTGTTGTATTTGTTTCAGGTGATACAAGTGTACTCACACTAGATGGGTCTATATCTATGATACCACTCCATAGTGGAGTAGTGTTTCCTCGAAAACTTTCATTTGCAACACCAGTCCACTCAAGTATACTATACTTATGAGCTTCAGTTGTATTTATTTCTGATAGCGATTTGAAGTTAGTGGTAAAATCATTATTATCTGGATCTCTTCCTATTACAGAACCTTTAATCCTATATTGAAGCCTTGCAGCAATCTTTTCTACAGCTATTTCACTTTTAGATTGAAGTTCATTATTGATTTTTGAAAAGATAAACCCATTATAGGCTTGTGCCAAAAATTCAGTACCAAATTTTGCTAAAATTCCCATTATAACTATAACAAAAACAAGTTCAATCATTGTAAAAGCATAGCGACGCATCAAAAAGTCCTTTTGTAATATTGAGGTTCACCTGTATTTGCACTTTGTGCTCTTAAAATAGTAACAATATTACTACTCTCATCTTTTACTGTAACAGTTAATATTTTTATGTTAGCATTTGTTGTCGATTGATTTACATCAAGTGTACTATTATAGTCCATATTTTTATATCCTGCAGCACCACCAGAATTTCCAATGTAAAGTGCACGTGCAGAGTGTGCAAAATCATCTAAAGTCTGATAAGCTGAGCCAGTTGCATTACTAGCAACTTTTGGATCACTATCATCAAGGCATACTCTATGATATATTTTTCCTGTATCGACTATGTGTCCAGGACGGCGACTTGGATTGTCACTACTACAGTCTCCATCTATATCTATAACTCTAGAGTAATTACTATTATTATTATCATACATTGAGTTGGCATCCCAGTACCCAGTACTTGCTTGCATAAGTTCTACGGATGCTGCAAAAATTGCTTCTTGAGCGAGGTTATTTTCCATACCTTTAGAGTTTACCTGTGTCATCATGGGTAAAGAGACAACAGCTATAGCAATTATAACGATAGCAAAAATAAGCTCTATCATTGTAAATGCAGTTTTATAGCTGTTTTTTACCACATTGTTCTCCTATTAGTTTTAGCACTTCCTGTAGTGTTTGTCTCAGCACTTGTTTCATGTTTACCACTCCATCCTGTTGAGGCTTTGTTATACTCAGTCTGAAAAGAGTTAGCTGTACCATCTTCTTTATAGATTAACCATTTTGAAGCATTAAGTTCCATGGTTGTTGTGTACGGATAACCGTATGAACCATCATAAGGCAAGTTGACTGTTGTAGGATTAGCTGTATTTGAGAGAGAATCTGGTGTCACTTTTCCTATTGAACCTTTTTCTGTAACGGCACTTACATTTCCATCATTACCTGTAGTATGAGTTGTATTTTTATACCAACGGATATCATCAGTATGTTTAGTACTCGGAAGAAGTGTTTTGTCACATCCTACTCCATAACAATATGCTTCATAGTAAATATCTGCTATATATGGAGCATCCTCTGGAACACTATAACGCTGTTTTGGTGCATGAGCTCTTCCATATAAAAAATTATATGATTTATTTAATGTTGTACCATTAAAAGCTGCTGGAGATCCTGGATTTGTCATCCAAGATGTCGAAGTATTTGCATCAACTAGTGTGATTTGTATAGGATTTAATGATTTAGATACATTTCTATCGATGTTAAAATAGACTATAGCTTCCCCTCGTCCATTTTCAAACTGGAATGGTGATATCCACTCTCGCACAGGAGTTGTTACTCCTGCTTGTAAGGATTTAGTCGGATTAACTTCCCATAATGCTTGTGATGTATTACTTTCAGTAAATAAACTTATGTTCGCATCTTGTGTTGTATTCAAATCCATATCAAGAAATAGATCAAAAGTTGTGTTAAGTTTTAAACCATTTACTCTTGGTGCATGTACTTCATCTGTATCTGGAAAACATTTTCTTGTATAGTTATGTACAATTGCACCATCTTTATTTAAAGCTGTAATTTTGTATTTAACAAAAGTAGACATTTGATGTGCTCTACTAGATGTGTTAGTAGAATACATATAAAGCCAGTTCTTAGTAGTAGTGGTATTACTCTCTACAGTTGTATCAAATTTATATGGCACAAAAAGTTGTAAAATACTTGCATTAATGTCATCTTCATTATAAGTAACGAGTGAAGGTTTTATATATCTTTGTGTGTCATTTGTATCATCTTCATCTACTTTCGCCCACTCAGATCCAGATTTTTCGCTAATGTTAAGATCCAATATCCCAGTTTCAGTAAATTTTAGTGATGCATTTACCTCTCCGTTATTAAACAAATTACTATTATTAAGTGTAAAGAGACCTGCATTTGGACAATTGGAGACCTGCCCGTCAATACTTGTATTGTGATCTGTTCCTATATCTGTTTGCATCTGTGTTATCTCTGGGGCAGTTGGCTGATAAAAGTGAGAACTTATCATAAGGTCAGTGATATTAGCATCATAAGCACTTATACTACTAACAGTACTCTTACTGTCTCCTGCAGAATCAGAATTTCCTACTTTGTTTGCATTCGTCTCATTAACAGCTTTTATGGTGATATTAAAATCTTCTCCTGCTCTTTTATATTGATTTTTACCAAAGGCTACAAATGCGTATGGTCTGATAGAAAATGTGTCTCTTGAGTAAACTTCTTTAGTGCTAGTTTGATTTGAACAAGGTGTATCTGTATCACTACACACACTCGTCGTCGTAATATTTATTCTAAATCTTGCTGATCTAATTATTTTGTCAATATTAAGATTAGTTATTTCAGTCCGGCTATCATGCTCCCCCTGTGTAAAATGATGATTCCAAATATCTGCTTTAATGGTACTATTGTCATCAGTATTAATAATATCAATTGAAACATTCGTATCTTTTGTATATGCCCTAGTAAGTGTTATATTATCATCTGCTAGATGAAGAAGAGAGATGTTAAAATCTTGACTAATAACTTTTGTATAGATATAGTTTGTTGAGTCACGCTCATCAGTTGAATCAGTATTGTCATTTATGGAAGTAGTAGGTTCAATAATATTAAAAGGTCCTGTAGGATAGCTAGAATCACTACTCCCCCCTCCATCATCACATGGCCGTAAAACAAGAGAATAATTTTCATCATTTTTGGTATATGTAGAATACAATGTTTTATTTGTTAAATCTATACCCACAGTAGATTGTGTATAAGTACCACGAGTATCTGATGGACTCATATCATCAAGAATATATGTGACATTCCTACCCAATCCATTAAATGGACCAGCATTAACACCTGATTCTACACTTCCACTACCTTTGTCATCTTCTACTCCAACGGTTAGATTAACTGCTCCATCCATAATTCCTTGACTCTGTAGATAGACTTTTATATCACTTAGGTTATCCCCAGAAATGTTTTCAATTGGAATAACATTTCTACAGTTCACTCCTCCAAGATTATTACAGTACGATGGTGAGCCTATTGATTCAGTATAAGGATTGGAATAACAGATATCAGCACTTGTTGTTGCTAAAAGTGTTGATGTCAACATAGCTAAAGTAAACGTGTATTTTAATACTACTTTCATAATAGACCCTTTTTAATTTAATAAAAAAAACTGCACACACAAATGGGGCTCAGTTGTAATTATTATTTATTTCAACACATTATCTATCGTATATGCTTATATATAGCTTAAATTGTCTTTATTTAAAAAAATATACAGATAGAGGAAAGCTAAAAAAAGAAAGACCAAATGAAGTATTTTGTCAAAAACAAAATTGTTTACTCATTTAAAGAAATATATAACTCTTTAGGGTAAAATAACAAACTAATTAATTATAGGAAAATTGAATGTCTTTAAAAATAAAACTTATACTCTCTTCAATAGTGTTTGCACTCCTCTTCTCCTCCTGTGCTAAAAATCTTGAAGAGTATAACAAACCTGCCGTTTATTGGTATGCAAAAATCATCGAGTCCATCTCTGATGGAGATATTGATAAAGCTGATGACTATTACTCATCCCTTCAAGGTGAACATATTGGTTCTCCTCTCCTTCCTGAGGCTACTATGATTTTGGCTATTGCTCATATGCATTATGAAGAGTATCTCTTAAGTGAACATTTTTTAAATGAGTACATAAAGCGCTATGCAAATGCAAATGAGAAAGAGTTTGCAGAGTTTTTAAAAGTAAAAGCAAAGTATATGGCTCTGCCAAATCCTCGCCGTGATCAGGTTCTTATCAATGAAGCTATAGTAGGAGCCGAAAAGTTTAAGACTGATTATCCAAACTCAATGTACTACAGTATAGTAGATACAATGGCTACAAATCTTTACATGGCAGATGCCGCACTAAACGAGAGTATAGCGGGTCTTTATGACCGAATAGACAAACCTAAGTCTGCAGCATACTATAGAGCAAAACAACCGGAGCCATGGATAGTGTGGAGTGAGGTAAATCGTGCAAAATTACCTTGGTATAAAGAGTGGTTTGAGGGTAATGGGCGTGGAAGCTGGTATGCTTATCTTATCCCAGATACACAGAGTGTCGTTTCACGAAACTCTGTCGCTGATACAAATGACACAAGTAAATAACTGAATAATTTTAAGGAACAGAAGTAATGAAACTAAGTAACTATGGAGATTTTCCAGCAGATATTCCTCTTATCGCTGAAGATGAACTCTTTTTATATCCGTTTATGATTAGCCCACTTTTTTTAAGTGATGAAAAAAATATTGCAGCAGCTACTAAAGCTATAGAAGAGGATTCTTTAGTCCTAGTTTGCACGACTAAGCCAAGTCATGAGGGCGAACGCGACTTTAACTCTTGCTATGATACTGGAGTTGTGGGAAGTATTATGCGTAAGGTTGCACTCCCTGATGGTCGGGTAAAAGTACTTTTTCAAGGTCTAGCTCGTGCAAGGAGCCTTTATGAGGTAGATGATAATCCTCTTATCTCTCATGTTGATATAATTGAAGCAAGTGAGGTGCATAGTGCTAAGGTAGATGCAATCTTGGAAATAGTTCGTGAGAAAGTGAGAACACTTTCAAGTGTAAGCACATACTTTCCACCTGATTTACTGCGCACCATAGAAGAAAATCATGATCATAACCGTATCATAGATCTTATCTGCTCAAGTGTAAAGATGAAAAAAGAGCAAGCATATAAACTTTTTGTGGAGTTAGATACTGAAAAAAGGTTTTTAGATCTTATTGATTTTCTTATCGATGAGATTGAAGCAAATAAGCTTCAAAAAGAGATTCGCATAAAAGTACACACTCACATTGAAAAGGTAAATAAAGAGTACTTCTTAAAAGAGCAACTTAAAGAGATTCAAAAAGAGCTAGGGACTGATAACTCTCGTGATGAAGAGATAGAAGAGTATCGTAAAAAGCTTGAAGCAAAAAAAGAGAAGATGAGTGAAGATGCTTACAAAGAAGTAAACAAGCAGTTAGAACGCTACTCGCGTATGCACCCTGACTCTTCAGATGCTTCTATGACACAGACATATCTTGACTGGGTTTTAGATATTCCGTTTGGTGATATGGCAAAAAAATCTCTTCATATTGATACTGTAGAAACACAGTTAGATAAGGATCACTTCTCTTTAGAAAAGCCTAAAAAACGCATAGTTGAGTACTTTGCAGTAAAAGAACTTCTTGAGCTTCGTGGCGTTTCAAATAAGAAGAGTGCAGGGGCTATTCTCTGTTTTAGTGGACCTCCTGGGGTTGGTAAAACTTCACTAGCAAACTCTATAGCTACAGCACTTAAACGCCCACTAGTCCGTATCGCTCTGGGTGGACTAGAAGATGTCAATGAGCTTAGAGGACATAGACGTACCTATGTGGGAGCGATGCCAGGGCGAATAGCTCAGGGTCTTATAGATGCAAAAAAGATGAACCCTGTAATTGTGCTTGATGAGATAGATAAAGTCTCTCGCTCTCAAAGAGGCGACCCAACTGCAGCACTTTTAGAGATACTCGACCCAGAGCAAAATAGTGAGTTTAGAGATTACTATCTAAACTTCAATCTTGATCTCACAAACGCCATTTTTATAGCGACAGCAAATGATATTGGGCGTATTCCTGCACCTCTTCGTGACCGTATGGAATTTATCTCAGTAAGTTCTTACACTCCTCAAGAGAAGTTTGAGATAGCATCGCGTTATCTTCTGCCTCAAGAGATTAAAAAACATGGTCTAAAAAAGAGTGAGCTTAGTATAACAAAGCCCGCTATGAAAGAACTCATTCATAGTTATACTCGTGAAGCTGGTGTACGTAATCTTCGTCGCCGAATAGCTGACCTTTGTCGTAAGGTTGCTAAAGAGATACTTCAACATCCAGAGACAAGTAGAGTATCTGTAAATATAAAAAATCTCAAGAGTTTTTTTGATAAGAGTGTTTTTGAGATAGAAAAAACTAATAAGGTTCCCGTTATTGGTGTGGTGAATGGTCTTGCTTGGACTGCTGTTGGTGGGGATGTTCTTAAGATAGAGACTATCCGTATAAAAGGCAAAGGCACTATGCAACTCACTGGTAGTTTAGGTGATGTGATGAAAGAGTCTGCTCGTATTGCTCTGAGTGTTGTAAAAACTCTTATAGATACGAAGAGACTTAAAATAAGTGATGAAAATATTCCACTTACACTAAACGAAAAAGAAGATGGCATTAAGCCTGATGCAAGTGAGGTCTATAAACGCTATGATCTACATCTTCATGTTCCAGATGGTGCAACAAAAAAAGATGGTCCTAGTGCGGGTATTGCTATGGTGAGTGTTATCTCATCTATCCTTAGTAGTAAAAAGATTCGTTCTGAGATTGCTATGACTGGTGAGGTTTCACTAAGTGGGGATGTTCTGCCTATCGGTGGGCTTAAAGAGAAACTTATAGCAGCACATAAGGCTGGTATGACTAAGGTTCTTATCCCTTCGAAAAATTATGAGCGTGATTTGGAAGATATTCCTGCTGAAGTACAAAATGCTATGGAAATAGTTGGGGTCACGCGTGTGGAAGAGGTCTTAAAACATATACTTGTTTAAGACAGGTAAGTAATTGTGGCAGTTATCTAAACGATAACTGTTGCCATCTTTTTTAATAAATCATCTCTTTTTATAGGCTTCATTAAAAAGCCATTTGCTCCACACTCAAGTGCTTCTGCTTTTTTCGTTTCATCTGTTGTAAGAACAATGATAGGTAGTTGACGTAGATTATCATCTGCACGTACTACTTTTAACATATCTATACCACCCATAACAGGCATAATAATATCAAGAAGTATAAGATCAATATCATTACGACCTTTAAGCTCTCCAATAGCATCAGAGCCATTCTTGACTTCGATGACCTCTTTCACATTACCGCTTTTCATAAGCATTGATTTGAGGAGTTTGAGGTTTATCATATCATCATCAACTGCTAAAACTACTAAATCTGTTTTTGTCATTTTTTATCCTTGTATATATTTTTTAAGTAACGAATGAAGAGAACTTTTATTCACCTTGTTTTCTATAACTTCACTTACAAATGCTACTGCATCTTCTTGTATCTCTTCGGTGTCATTTAGAAGAATAAGCGATGATTCAAGTTCTCTAGCTTGCATTACCTCTTTGACATGATCGCTAAAACTTATTATATCGAGATTAGTAAAACCACTATCAAAGAGAATTACCTGATAGCTATTTATCTTTGTCATATCTAGGAGTGATTGGATTGAGTCTGCTAATTCATAAGTATAACCTAAAGAGTTTAAAATTTTTGTAAAAAATCTTGTCTCAAAAGGACTTATTTTTGCAAGAAGAATATCAGCTTTATACTCATATTTAGGTCTCTGCACTTCTTCTATAGCTTTTTCTTCTGCAACTTCTTCTTTAATTTCACTTTTGTCTTCTTGAACAACTATTTCTTCAATGAGTTGGATTTTTTTTGGAGGGACTTCCTCTACAGCTACTGGTGTATTTGCTGAGACTGGGACATTTATATCAACAATATAGTCAGCTAAAAAGTGGTTAAGTAGTGAAACTATCTCTGCACGAACGAGAGGTTTTGTTGTGTACTCATCTAGCCCAGCTGCTAAAAATCTCTCTTTGTCACCTTTGAGTGCATTTGCTGTTAAAGCTAAGATAGGAATATGAGGTTGGTTGTACTCTTCTTCATACTCCAATATCTCTTTAGTAGCTTCCATTCCATCGAGAAATGGCATCTGTATATCCATAAAGATAAGATCGAAGTTACCATCTTTACGTTTTTGGAATGCTTCAAGACCATTTGATGCAATAGTAATACAAAGACCTAAATCTTCCAGTGTGCGTTTAATAAGTTTTTGGTTAATGATATTATCTTCGGCAACTAAAACATTTGCATTAAATTTAGAAGTAGCTGTGTTGAACTTTTTACGGTTTACTTTTTTAGCTTTTTTTGCACTAAAGTTGTCACTGTGGTAGTTATCAAGAGCGAGTCTAAGTTTAGAATTATTAAGTGGCTCATAAAGAGTTTTAAATATTTCTAAGTCCATAGAGTCAATTTTCTTCATAAAGTATGACTTAGTAAGTAGTATTAACTCTTGAGGTAAGTCACTATAGCGTTTGAGAGACTCTTCATCTGTATAGTCATAGTCAACTATTACTAAATCATAGTTAATTTGATGCTGGAGTATTTCAAGCTCATCATAATCCTTAAATGATGTATAGCTTACACCATAAAAGTCAAGGTACTCACGTAGATATGTCTCTTGGCGTTTTGTTTTGTGTGCAGACTCTAGTACAAGAGCATTAA
This sequence comes from Sulfurimonas sp., assembly GCA_027056465.1. GTDB lineage: Bacteria > Campylobacterota > Campylobacteria > Campylobacterales > Sulfurimonadaceae > Sulfurimonas. The sequence goes on along the minus strand of JALUKS010000182.1, from coordinate 4,587 downwards.
TACTAGAGAATGTTCCTTTTGTAGATTCATTAAGTGTTTCAATCTCTTCAAAGTCGATAGTAAAGAAAAATGTAGTTCCCTCACCAGGCTCAGAGTTAAGGTCAAGTTGACCACCCATAAGCTCGATAAAACGCGAAGAAATAGTCAGTCCAAGACCTGTACCACCATACTTACGAGTAATAGATGTATCTGCTTGAGAGAAAGCTTCAAAGATTCTAGATTTTTGCTCGCTTGTAACACCAATACCACTATCTTGTACTTCAAAGCGAATACGAGTGATACCCTCTTGTCCAGAGTCAAGTTTTCTGATATCTACATTGATAGCACCTGCACTACTAGTGAATTTCACAGCGTTTGAGAGAAGGTTAATGATAACTTCTTTAATCTTGGTAGGATCACCTTTTATAGGAGACTCAAGTTCAGGATCAATAAAGAATCCAAGATCAATATGTTTTTCACTTGCACGAACAGCATAGACATCTACTGCAGACTCAAACTCTTCAGCAGGATTAAATGCAATATCCTCAATCTCAAGTTTATTTGACTCGATTTTAGAGAGGTCAAGAATGTTGTTAATAATCTCAAGAAGGTTTTCAGAAGACTTCTCAATGATTTCTACAAATTCAGTTTGCTCTTCTTCTAGTCCAGTATCTTTAAGAAGTTCTGTAAATCCAACAATACCATTAAGTGGTGTACGAATTTCATGCGACATATTGGCTAGGAACATTGATTTTGCTTCACTTGCTTCTTGTGCCAACTCTTTATCTTGACGAGTCTGATCAATAATTTTTTCAAGGAGTGAATAGGCTTCAGCAGTACCTTTGGCAGTATGGAGGTTGATGTCTACTTGTTCGCTTGTATCAGTATGTGTATCTTCGGCAACACGCTTAAGTACATGTTCAAGGTTCTTAATATTTTTAGCAATTTCATTTGAGAGAAGTAAACTTAATATACCAAATATAATAGAAACTAACCAAATTGTAAAAGCAATAGTAAGGAACTCTAGTGCATTAGATTTTACTACAACAGCCCGCTTCTCCATTGCGGTTAAGACAATATCTTCTGCTTGTGAAATCGCATTTGTTTTTTCTGCAAGCATAGTAAACCAGATACCAGAAGTAATATCATACTTACCACTAGAGGAAGAACCCATTATACCAGTTCTCTCAGTGTTAATATCATCAAAAAGTTCTAAAGTATCTTCATTCTTTAGTACTGCATCAAGTTGTGAAACAAGTAGTTTATTTTTAAGTGTTGAGTAGTTAATTGAGTCTGCTTTGGCTATAAGTGTAAACCAAAGGTTAAGCTTATCTTCTTCAATTTCCGTTGATCTTGCAAGAGTAAAAGAGATTAAGTCACTTTCATCTGAAGTAAACTCAGCAGCACGAACTAAAGAGATATATTGTGTAGCATAAGTGTTAATCTTAGGGTCAAGTTGGTCAGAAGTAATCTTTTCAAGTTGATCAATAGCTATTGTGAGTGCTTTGCCATAAACGTTTTCATATATTTGTTTGAAGTTTGTTTGATGTGAATCTACAAGTTTTCTAACCTCTTTTATCTTTTTAAAGGCACCTTCAAGTGTTTCAATATTTAAGCATGTTTGACATGCCTGAACACCATGAGAATGATCATGTAAAACTTTTTTGTCTTTCACATGTTCTAAGTAGAGTTTCTCTTTCTCATCAACAACTGCACGCTGCTTTTTAAGGGAACGAAGAGTATTTGGAGAAGCATTTCCAAGGTACATAACAGTCATACCACGTTCACGAGAGATATTATTTACAAGAATATTAAGCTCTTTATTTATAGAAAGTTTATCTTGTAAAAGCTGTGCTGCTTTATAATTATTGTATGAGTTTAGTACAAAGTAGCTTGTAATGGCAAATAAAAGTATAATTGGAAAAAGACTGATGAGCCTTAGTCTATTTTTTAGTCCGAGTTGCATATGTTAAAGTCTCCTATTATAGTGTTCTAAGTGCTAACTTTACACGATCAAGTGCATCTATTAGCTCTTGTTTGTTTGATGAGTTTATGAGTATTTGTAGCTCTTGATTAAAGCTCGAGATTCTCATGTTGTTACTCATCCCTTTTAGTTTGATAGCCTCACTCTTACAAGTAGTAAAGTCTTCACTTTCAATTGCATTTTGGAGTGTAGTTATAAGCGACTCAGTTTCATTCCTGTAATCTTCAAAAAGTTCATTGAAACTTTCTATATCAAGACCAATATCATTTGCAACTATATCCTTATTATATATAAATTCTTCAGTTTTTGGCTTTTCAAAATCTACTTCTTCAAGTTTAAATTCATCATCTTTGATATCAAGAGTGATCTCTTCTTCAAAAGTATCATCCGCAAGTTCGGCAATTTCTATTTTCTCTGGAACATCTATATCCTTTATCTCAAGTGGATTAGAGTAGAGATCATCTTCCTTTGCTTCTTCTATCTCTTCTATTTCTTCTACTACACTAATATTTTCACCTGCAAGCTTTGCAATGATGTTGTAAAAAGTATCAAGATTTTTTTTGATAATAGTAAAATCTGAAGAGCTGTTTACCTCGGTGATAGTCTCAAGTGCATCTTCAATACGAAGGTTAGCCGCAACACCTTTGAGCTTATGAGAGAGTATTTTTAAGTTATCTAAATCACCATTATCATGTGAAGTGTATAGTTCCTCTTTGAACTCTTTTGCTTGTCCAATAAAATCTTGAATAAACTCTTCGATTAGATCAAGTGGAAGACCAAGTTCATCAGAAGCTACCGTAGGGTCATATATATAGCCATTTTCAAAATTTTCTTGTATTATTTGTGTAGTAGGTGTTATAGGTGGTTCTGTCTCTGTATCTTCTTCAGTTGTAACATTCAGAGAAAAATCATCTTCAAAGGTGACATCAAGAGGTTTTTCATCTATAAACTCATCTTCAAAGGCAACATCAAGAGGTACTTCATAGGGATCAACTGTTACGTTTGCTGCTTTATCAGGAGTATCGAAAGTATCTAAGCTAAGTGGTAGATCTTCTTCTTGAATTTCTGATAGTTCTTCCTGTGTTTCATGTGTGATATTTGTAGGAAATATTGTTGGCTTTGTTGTTGCTATAGGTGCTTGCCTCTCTATAATATCACCAGAAATATTTTCACTCTCTTTAGCTGTTAACTCATTGAGATGTGTTAAATGCACCATGAAAGCTTTTGATGCTGGACTATCTATGAGGTATGTTGTAGTAATTTGTATTGTTGCTCTGTAGTTTTTATTATTTACATTAATAATTACTTTTGATTCTTCGTTAGATTCGGCACATGTAATGAAATCAATCCAATGTACATGTTTAAAGTTATGAATATAGCCAGGTGTTTTTACAAAAAGATCTGCAAAATCACTCACTTCTTTTTGTAAGCCTTGGAGGCTTTTAAAGCCTAAGGCTTGTAAATCTTTTTCTTCTATTCCTAAAAACTCTTTTTTGTAGTTATAAAGTATCATTTTTGTAAATCCCTCTTAGTCTTGTGTTTCTAACATTTTTGCATAGGTAGCTGCTGTTTCATTGATATTTTTGCGTGAAGCCTCTTTTTTCGCAGCAATATAACCAGTTACTTTATTATTCTCATCGGTAATTGGTAGTATCTCAGCATCAACCCAGTAATATTTTCCATCTTTACGAAGATTTTTTATAAGACCATTCCATGCTTGTCCTCCAGATATAGTTTCCCACATTTTTGCAAAGACAGCACTTGGCATATCTGAATGTCGAATCAAGCTATGTGCTTGTCCAATTAATTCCTCTTTATTGTAGTTGGAAGTATTACAAAATGCACGGTTTACATAAGTGATTATACCCTTTAAATCTGTTTGAGAGATAATAACATCCCCTTTAAATATATACTCTTCATCAATCGGTGTTACTTTATTCATCACAAAACCTCATAAAATCTAAAATCATTATAAATATAGCATAAACATAGATAAATAGAACTTATTTATAAAAGATTTTGATGATTTTAGCATCTTTTTGACTTAAAATAGTACTAATCTCCTCAATTGAAACTTTTTTTAACTCACTAAAAATGCCGAAGTGTTGTAGGAGTTTTTGAATTTTTGCAGGGGAGATGCCTTTGAGGGAGAGGAGTTTGCTCTCTTGGTCTAGTTTGAGTTTTGTTTTTTTGTGAAAAGTGATGGCACTGCGATGGGCTTCATCGCGTAGGTTTTGTGTCCATTGGAGTCTTTTATCGCTGTTTTTAAGTCGAAAAACTTCCTCTTTTGTGTAGATGATGTCGTTTGCTTTTCCTTTGGCACGGTGAGTTTTGGCGTCTATTTTCTCTTTTGAGATGGTGATTACCTCTAGGTTGATGGCGCTTGAGTCTAGTATCTCTCGTGCTAGTTTGAGGAGTGTTGCACCTCCATCGAGTACCCAGAGGTCAGGGGGTGGACTCTTCTCGAAACTCGCAACTCTCCTTGTAAGTGTCTCTCGCATCTGCCCATACTCATCTTTGGCTTCTAGGTGGTATGTTCGGTAGGATTTTTTATCAAACTTTCCATTTTCATAGACTATCATCGCCCCAACAGTTGCAACTCCTGAGATATGGGAGTTATCAAA
>JALUKS010000181.1 GCA_027056465.1 Sulfurimonas sp. | reverse complement strand
TTTACCATTCATGATATCAGTAACTGCATCATCAAAATCAAAACCTCTATTTTCTAATTTACTCATCTTTTATCAACCTTTTATTTTCTTATTATATCAGGCTGACACAGAATTTTGAACACTCTCTTTTAAAATCTCAAACTATATCTCATCATTATTCCAAGCATCTATAGCATCACCTAAACCATCAAAACTATCAGATTTTCCTATTATGAAAACTTCATCAAAAATATAGCATGTGACTCGTGTATTTGGTTCAAGTAAAAAGACTGCATACTCCTCATCACTTCTGCTATTTACAGAAAGAACTCGCATTCCATCTACAATATCACCTACATTTACTATCACATCATACTCAACATTCATAAGTTTCTTGCCATCACTATTATATATTGCCATAGTTACCTCGATTTAGTATATAATATTGTACTAGAATTTAGAAAACATATCTATAAAAGGAAAGAGTGTATAATGAACATAGCAAAAAATATTACAGAACTGGTAGGAAATACACCATTAGTTCGCCTTAACACACCCTCAAAACTTACAGGAGCAACAATTCTTGGCAAATGTGAGTTTATGAATCCAACAAGTTCTGTAAAAGATAGGATTGGTCTTCACATGATTAAGCGAGGGATAGAGTCTGGGCTTATCACAAAAGATACTATTATCATAGAACCAACAAGTGGCAATACAGGCATAGCACTCGCTGCAAATTGTGCTGCACAAAATTTAAAGCTTATTTTGACTATGCCAGAGTCAATGAGTATGGAGCGTCGAAATTTACTAAAAGCTCTAGGTGCAGAGCTTGTACTTACTCCAGCTTCTAAAGGGATGAATGGGGCTATTGCTAAAGCAAATGAGCTTCAAGAGTCCACTGAGAATGCAGTAGTTCTGCAACAGTTTGAAAATCCATCAAATCCCGAAATACATGAACTTACAACAGCACCAGAACTTCTTCGTGATACTGATGGTGAGATAGATGTTTTTGTAGCAGCAGTAGGAACGGGTGGAACACTTAGTGGAACTGCACATACTCTACAACGCGAGATAGAAAATATCACTATAGTGGCAGTAGAGCCTGAAGCCTCAGCACTGCTTTCAGGAGAGTTACCATCCCCACATAAGATACAGGGTATAGGTGCTGGGTTTATTCCTAAAAATCTTGATACCACTGTTTATAGTGAAGTTATAAAGGTAAGTAATGAAGATGCGATTGAGACGGCTCGTATGCTTGCAAAAAAGGAGGGTCTGCTCGTAGGTATTTCGGCAGGGGCAAATGTATGGGCGACTATGCAGATAGCATCACGACCAGAGTTTGCTGGAAAAACATTAGTGACTATCCTTTGTGACACGGGTGAGCGTTATCTCTCTACAGAACTTTTTAGTGAATAGTTACTTTTTAGAGACGATAAAAGCACTCGATGGTGAAGTATATAATCTCTCTTACCATCAAGAGCGACTAGAGAGTGTTTTAGACTCTCTAAAACATGCCAAAAATTATGAGCTAAATTCTTTGCTCTCTCCACCAAAAAAAGGTCTCTATCGCTGTCGTGTCATTTATAATGCTCAAGAGATAAATATCTCTTATATAGAGTATAGAAAACGCGAGGTTAGATCATTTAAGCTTATTTATGATGATACTATAATTTATGATAAAAAGTATGCCAAACGCGACTTGCTCGATAGGCACTTTGCACAAAGAGAAGATGCTGATGAGATTATAGTAGTGAAAAATGGACTTATAACAGATACAAGCATTGCCAATATTGCACTCTATGATGGTAAAAGATGGTTCACTCCAAAATCTCCACTTCTAAAAGGAACAACACGTAGAAGATATATAGAAGAGGGTAAAATATTGGAAGCAGATATAGCAGTTGATGCACTAAAGAGCTATAAAAAGTTAGCATTGATGAATGCTATGATAGATTTCGATATAATTACAGAAAATATAAGGAAAATAGTTTGTTAGAAAATGTAATAGATGAAAAAGGGTTCGCCCAAATAATGAAAAATAGTTTGCAAGATATTATAGTACACTTTTTTGAGAAAGAGCAAAACTTTGGGATACTTTGTAAAATAGAAGAGGTGGATTTTTATCCTGAGTTACCAGATGAGATAAATGCAGCATTTCGCCCACTCACACTCTTCTTTCTCGCAGGATATACTTTTGAGACTGCGAAAATAGAGGATGATTGCTTAATCTTTGAAGCAGGATTTGGTGCAGATAATTTTGGAAGTGTGGTAACTGTGCCACTTCTAAGTATAATGCAAGTTATAGTAGATGAGACACCAGTTTTTATAAATCTATCTGTTTATAAAGAGCAAGAAGATTTTTCTAAAACTCCTGTATCTCAAGATGCAGTAGGAGAAAAAAACTCTATGGCATCTTTTTTAAATAATCCAGAAAACTCTAAATTTTTAAAATAAGACTCTCTACACCTTGTGAAGAGAGAGAAGAAAGTTGACAACATTATCAACAAAGGCATCATGCTTTCTCTCTTTGAGATAAGCGATGTAAAAATGTCTACTGATTATTTGATGTTTAAGTCTTGACTCAAAGAGTGTGCCGTTTTCAATTTCGGACTTGATGACATGTCTAGAGATGATAGAGACAAGAGGACGCTCACTATTTTTATCGGCATGAGTGATTGACTCTTTGATAGCAGTAGGACTAGAGAGTACACCAAGAACATTAAAGTTATTGCACTGCACCCCTATCTCTTCAAAGACTTCAGCTGTAAGTTTTCTTGTATGAGACTCTTCATCTCTACATATCCAGTCAAAGCCTAAAAGATCATCAGCAGTAAGATGTCTTTTGAGTGGTTGGTTTGAGAAAACTACGAGTTCATCCTCTGTCCACTCTCTGTAGATAATACCATCTTTAAAGATTGGAGACTCGATGAGTGCTACATCTATTTTCTTATCTTGAAGTTGTTCAATAATATTTTTAGAGACATCCACATTCATAAAAACTTCATTGTCAATACGTTTTTTTATTTCACTAAGATAGTTAGGGAGTACATAGTTTCCTATAGAAAATGAAGAACCCATAACAAATGTAAACTCTTTTTTAATAATTTTTAGAAGATCTTTCTCACTGTTGTGAATAGCTTTTTGCAAACGCAGTGCAATACGATGAAAATCTTCACCCTCTTTAGTAAGGACAATACCATTCTTTTTTCTATCAACAATTTTAGTATCTAAATACTCTTCAATAAACTTGATTTGCTGGGTTACAGCGGGTTGAGAGATACCAAGTTTTGCTGATGCTTTTGAGAAACTTTTCTCTTTTATAACCATTATAAAAGTCTGTAATTTTGCAAAATCTTTTAACATAATAATTCCTATAAGTAAATATAATAAATGTAATTATATCTAATTATTATAATTATTGCAATACATTTCTGAAATTTTATATAATTTAGCTATAATAAATGTAATAATTAATAATAGTGGTACTTATGGAAAAAATATTTAATAGACTCAACCCCTCTCAAACAGATGCTGTAAAGCAGACAGAAGGTCCAGTGCTTATTTTAGCTGGAGCTGGTAGTGGCAAAACTACAACCATCATTTCGCGTTTAGCATACCTTATAGAAGTGCTTGGTATTCCAGCTTCAAACACATTGACACTTACCTTTACAAATAAGGCTGCAAAAGAGATGAAAGAACGCTCTTTGGCGATGATAGAAAACGTTGCCTATCCCCCTCTTCTATGTACTTTTCATAAGTTTGGGCTACTCTTTTTGAAGTTTAACATCCATCTTCTTGGTCGTCAAAACAACTTCGTAGTTATAGATACTGAGGATAAAAAACGCATCATTAAAAAGATAAATGCTGAACTTCCAACGCCACTTATAGCAAGTGAAATTTCGCGTTACAAAAACTCTCTACTCTCTCCTGATGAGGCATATAAACAGGCAGAACTCTTTAACTATAAACAGATTGCAGAGGTTTATAGAGAGTATGAAGTTTATCTACAGGAGAATAATCTTGTAGATTTTGATGATCTTATAGCATTAACTTATAAGCTTCTCGATGAAAACGCAGAACTCGCTAGAGCTACTTCCGAAAAGTATAAGTACATAATGATAGATGAGTATCAAGATACAAATGAACTCCAACTCAAACTTATCCAAAAACTCTGCACAAGCCATAATAATATCTGTGTTGTTGGAGATGATGACCAGTCTATCTATGGTTGGCGTGGGGCGCATATACGAAATATTATGGAGTTTGATCAAGACTTTAAGGGAGCGAATGTCTTTAAGCTTGAAGAGAACTATCGTTCAAAAAGACCTATCTTAAAAGTGGCAAATGCCCTCATTGAGCATAATCGTTCACGTTTAGGGAAGCAACTTATCGCTACTCGTGGCGATGGTGAAGAGGTTTCAATATTGAACTCTATGGATGAGAATGAAGAGGCAAGAAAGATAGCTGTGAAGATTCAAAAATTACTTGACAAGGGCATTTCTGCGAAAGAGATTGCTGTTCTCTACCGTGTGAATGTACTCTCTCGTTCGATAGAGGAGGGATTAAATCGTTCGGGTATCAACTACAAACTTGTAGGAGGTCTGCGTTTCTATGACCGTGCAGAGATTAAAGATCTTATCTCTTATCTGAGAGTTATAACGAATCCCCATGATGACTTTTCTCTTAAACGTATAGTCAATAAACCAAAACGCGGACTAGGTAAAGCGAGTGTAGACAAGATAGAACTCGCTGCCCTAGCAAATGAAACTTCTATCTATGAGTATATAAAAACAGCAGATCTTGCAACATTAGTAGCTCTAGTGAAAAAGAAAAATGCAGGCACCCTCAAAAACTTTGTAGAAAATCTTGATGAAGTTTCTCGTGTGGCACAAGAATCAACTTACGAGTTTATAGATGTGTTAGAAGATACTTTTCATATCAAAGATATTTACAAAGGTATGCAAGATGAGTCTGAGCGCGTTCTTAATATGGATGAGTTTTATGGACTTTTCCGTGACTTTATCAAAAAATCTCCAGAGGCTGCACTTGATGAGTTTTTAAATGAGCTGACACTTCAAAGTGAGCAGGATCAAGTGGAGGGCGAGTCTATCTATATGATGAGTATTCATGCCTCAAAAGGTTTAGAGTTTGAGCATGTTTTTATCATAGGAATGGAGGAGGGCTTTTTGCCTCTTACTGGTGATGGAAGTGACTTAGAAGAGGAGCGGCGTTTAGGTTATGTCTCTATGACTCGTGCCAAAGATGGCTTAACACTTTCCCATGCAGGAAGCCGTTTTTATAAGGGTCGCAGAAGTAATCTGGCAAAGAGTAGATTTTTTAATGAAGCTGGACTCTGTGAGGGTTCTTTAATAGTAGAAAAAAATACAGCCTTTAAAAAAGGGGATTTAGTACGACATAAAATCTTTGGTGCTGGTCGTATAAATGGCGTGAGTCGTGCAGGAAAAGAGTTTAAACTCAGTATCAACTTCGCAGGGACACAGCGTGAGATATTGGCTTCGTTTGTGGAGAGACTGTAAACGCGATGAATAGACTTTTTGTAGCATATAAGCCAAGTGGCATAGGCTCAAACCAATTTCTCTACACTCTCAAACGCAAGTACAATGACAAAAAAGCGGGCTTCTCAGGAACACTCGACCCCTTCGCAAAAGGGGTACTTCTCATAGGCTTTGGAAGCCACACCAAACTCTTTCGTTTTCTTAACAAAACGCCAAAGGTCTATAGAGCAACACTCTGGCTAGGAGCGAAAAGTGATTCGCTAGATAGTGAAATGATAGAAAATGTCGATATAGTAGAAGAGTTCAGACAAACACAAGTAGAAGAGGTCATAAAGTCGTTAGAGGGTGAGCTAGAGTATGAACCTCCCATCTTCTCGGCAAAACGCATTAACGGCAAACGCGCTTATGATTTGGCACGAGCAGGCATACCCTTTGAGCTTAACAAGATAAACTCGACGATTTATGAGACAAAACTTATACACTACTGCCACCCTTTTGTGACTTTTGAAGCGACTGTGAGTGAGGGAACATATATCCGTTCTCTTGGTCGTATTATTTCGCAGAGGTTAGGGGTAGCATTTGGCAGTTTGAGTGCATTAGAGCGTCTTAATGAGGGGCAATTTTTCTATGATAATGAGAAGAAGTTAGATATAAAAAAATCTCTGAATATCCCTCAAAATAAATATCTTGGTGATCAAGATAATGTAAGATTAGGAAGAAAACTCTCTCTTGAGGATTTTCAAGAGAAGGCAGAAGGGACATATTGGCTAGATAATGGAGATAATATCTCTATTGTAACTATCAAGGATGAGAAGATAAAATATGAATTAGGGAGAATTGAATGTTAGTATTATCAAGGAAACTAGGTGAGTCGATACTCATAGGTGATAATATAGTAGTTAAAGTTGTAGGCATAGATAATGGTCTGATAAAATTAGGGATAGATGCACCAAGAGATGTAACAATCGTCCGTAATGAACTCATAGAAAAGGTTAAAGAGCAGAATAAAGCTGCACTTCATACAGCAGATATAGATGAGTTAGATGAGCTTAGTAAATTACTCAAAAAGTAGAGTCAAAATGAAAATTTATAAAGCTTATGCAAAAGTAAATATCTTTTTAAAAATCACAGGAACTCGTGGCGTTTACCATGAGATAATCTCGCGTTTTATGCAGGTAGAAAATCTCTATGATGAGTTAGAGTTTACACCCAAAAAAGGGAGTGAAGAGTTCGAGATTGTTGGAAGTTTTTCCTGCACCACAGAACAAAACACACTCTATAAAGCCTACATAGCACTCAAGGAGGCGACAGAGTCTCAAGCAGTTGCAGAGCTTATGCAGAACTACGCGATAAAAGTAAAGAAAAACATCCCTGCGTTTGCTGGGCTAGGTGGAGGAAGTAGCGACGCTGCAACTTATCTAAAAATGTGTAATGAGACCCTTAACCTTGGACTAAGTCTCAATGAGTTAGCAACTATAGGGCTAAAAGTAGGTGCAGATGTCCCCTTCTTTATCTACGGCTACAAGAGTGCAAATGTGAGTGGCATAGGTGAAGTAGTAGAGGAGTTTGATGAATCACTCCTAAACATAGAGACCTACACACCAAAGATAGAGATAAGCACCCCTCGCGTTTACACTATCTACAGAGAAGATTTCTTCGCACCGATAGATAGCTTTGAGACACAAAAACTTAAAGCTATGAGTTCTAAAGAAGCACTAGAGAGTATGAGTCCAAGTGAGGCAAATGACCTCTTTAAGCCAGCACTCCAAGAGTACAAAGAGTTAGAGAGTCACTATAAAGAGGGTTACTTTTTTAGTGGGAGTGGTAGTAGTTTTTTTCGAGTTATAAAGTAAAAAAAAGTGAGTAAATAATGGGTGAAACAATAGCAAAAAACAAAAAGGCGTATCATGACTTCTTCATCGAAGAGAAGTTTGAGGCGGGGTTGGTTCTTCAAGGTAGTGAGATAAAGGGGATTCGTGCGCATCGCGTGAATCTCAAAGATAGTTTTATCAAGTTTGTCAAAGATGAGCCTATACTTTTTAATGCTCATATTGGGCGACTAGAGACGACTAATCACTTCTTTGGACATGAAGAGCGTGGGAGTCGTAAACTACTTCTGCATAAAAAGCAGATTGAGAAGATGCTTAAAGCTGTCAATCGTGATGGCTACACTATCGTGCCTATTCAGCTCTATCTAAATGATAGAAACCTTGCAAAGATTCAGATAGGCATAGCAAAGGGAAAACAGCTTCATGATAAACGCCAAGATCTTAAAGCAAAAGATCAAAAACGCGATATGGCTAGAGCTATGAAAGAGTATTAGTGAGATTCTTATTCATTGCACTTCTCTTAATCTCCTCTTTGATGGCGTTTGATATCTCTGATGTTGTAGTTTCAGACTATAAGGTAGCTAATGGAAAAACAGCACTTTTAGAATTTCTACCACAAAAGGGCATTAGATATAAAAGTGTTAGTGTTGCTAAAAAGAGTTTTGGTATTTTTGATACACCTCATAAAAGTGAGAAAAAGTATGCACTCATTCCTTTTAGGTACTATGCAAAACGAGAGAATAAAACTCTTACTATTCACTATATGGAGCAAGGCAAAGAAAAAACTGAGCAACTTCTTCTAAAAGTTGTCGATGGAAAGTATGCAAAAGAGGAGATAGCAGTAAGTGATAAAAAAGTGAACCCTAAGAGTAAAGAGGTATTGGCTCGTATCTCTAAAGAGTATGCACAAGCTATGAAGATTTACTCTACAGTGACACCAAAAAGCTACATCACAAAACCTTTTATCGTACCACTTCATTCCAAGATTACCTCTGCGTTTGGCAAGGCTCGCGTTTATAATGGCTCACTCAAAGGGTACCATAGTGGAACAGATTTTCGTGCTTCTATGGGTACACCTATAATCGCTTCAAATGATGGTCGTGTAGCACTTGTAGAGAAGAGGTTTTATTCTGGTGGAACAGTTCTGCTTGATCATGGAGAGGGCATTTATACTTGTTATTTTCACATGAGTGCATTCAAAGTGAAAGAGGGTGAGATAGTAAAACGTGGAGAAGTTTTAGGTCTTTCAGGCAAAAGCGGGCGGGTAACTGGACCTCATTTACATTTCTCAGCTAGAATAAACACCGTACAGATAGATCCTTTACAGCTTATAAAACTTTTAAATAAAAACTTATTAACAGGAAAATAAAATGACACTTTTTCAACTGATGATGCTCGGTGCTTCGGCATTCTTCGCATTTAAAATATATGAACATATCCAAACACTGCAAGAACCAGAGGAGAATCCACATGAGGATGAAGCACAAGCCTCAGCACCAGTGAGAACGGCAGCAGCTTTCTCGACATTTGACTCTTCAGAGCTTATAGAAAAAGCTGATGATGAGGTGAGAGCAGGAAACTTAGATAAGGCACTCGCTATCTTTAGTGAGGCAAATATCAAAGAGCCTAAAAATGGTGAGACACTCTTTAAAATGGGCTTTGTAATGGCACTTCAAAAACGCAATGATGAGGCACTAGAGTACTTCAAAGAGGCTTTAGAGGTAGATGATGAAAATCCATTTACATACCTTGAGATGGGACTTGTTTATGTTGAAGAGGAGAAAATAGCTTCAGCACGAACACATTTTAACAGAGCTTTAGAGCTAGACCCTACATTGGAAAAAGCTAAAATTGCACTCGATAAACTCAACAGTGAGCATTAAGATGAAACTACATGAAATATATAATTTTCTTGATAAACTCTCTCCTTTTGCGATGCAAGAGAAGTGGGATAACTCTGGGCTAATTGTAGGTGATTTTGAAGAGGATATTTCGCAAATTGCTCTGAGTATTGATGTTGATGAAGCACTCATAGATTCTCTTGAAGATAACACACTCCTTATCACACACCATCCTCTCATTTTTAGTGGTTTAAAAGAGCTAAATTTTGCAAAATATCCAGCAAATTTACTGCAAAAAATGGTACAAAAAAAGATTAGCAATATTGCCATGCACACAAATTTTGATCAAACACACCTTAATGATTATGTTCTCAAAGAGGTTTTGGGAGAGAAAATTGTAAAAAAAGATGGCTTCGTGGCTTACTTTGATGTTGATGAAGATTTTGAGGAGTTTTCAAGGAGAGTAGCAGAGGCTTTTAAGCTTGAAATAGTGCGAACAGTTCCCTGCCATAAAAGAGTCAAAAGAGTAGCTCTCACCACGGGTTCAGGCTCTTCACTTATGCGAACTTTAGAGGCTGATTGTTTCTTAACTGGAGATATAAAATACCACGATGCGATGGAAGCAAAAAGCATAAATTTATCACTAATTGACATCGGTCACTATGAAAGTGAACACTTTTTTGCCCAAATTTTAGAAAAACATTTGAAAAATTTAGGTTTAAAAGTTATAATTGCATCATCAGAAAACCCATTTACATATATACACCCTTAAAGGACACAAATGAACAAGCACCTTCAACAGCTAATTGACCTCTCTATTGTAGATAAAGATATTGACGCGTTTGAGCCTCAAATCGAAGAAGCAAACTATAACTATGAAGCAGCTCTTGCAAAGACAAAGAGTATAGAAACAGATATCGAAAACTTAAGCACTGAGATTAAAGAAGAAGAGCTTAAAAAAAGTAAAAATGAGATTCACCTTGCAGAACTTTCTCAAAAACTAGAAGAGAATGCAAAAAAGAGTGGTGATGTAAAAACTGAACGTGAAATGAAATCACTGCAACTTGAAGAAGAGATTGCTAAAGAGCAAGTAACTTTTGCAAACGAAGAGATAGCACGTTTAGAAAAAATTATCGAAGCTAAAAAAGAGCAAATCGAAGCAGCTCAAGCAACTTTAGTAGAGTTAAATGCCTCTTTAGAAACTGTAAAAGCAGATGTTGATGCTAAATTAGAAGCGATTAATGAAGAGCGTCAGAGTGTTTTTATTGCCAAAGAGAAACTGCTTTCAGAAGTAAACCAAAAAGGTTTAGCTTTCTACCAAAAAATCCGTAGATGGGCGAAAAACACAACAGTAGTTCCTGTTGAAGATCAAGCATGTATGGGCTGTCATATGGTTATTGGCGATAAAATATATGCTGATGTAATTAGAGGTGAAGATATTGCGACTTGTCCTCACTGTGGACGTATTCTCTACGCAAAGCCTAACGAAGAGTAGAGTTGAGAGCTTTTACGCTTCTTTACTATGGAGTGAGTCTAGTGCTCTATTTTATAGCACTTCCTCTTCTAGTGTATTTAGCGTTGAAGAGAAAATATAGAGAGTCAATTCCCGCACGTTTTTTTCTTTTTAAAAATCCATCTTTTTCACGAACAAATGCTATTTGGTTTCATGTATGCTCACTTGGTGAGGCACGAGCACTCAAGCCATTGCTGAAAGAACTCTCTGAGAAAGAGATAGTTATCACAACGATAACTCAGACTGGTCAGAGTGAAGCGAAGAAATATGATGCAGAGGTTCGATATCTCCCCTACGAGATGTTTTTACCTTTTTGGGTAAAACGCCAAGAGATGCTAGTAGTTCTTGAAGCTGAGTTTTGGTATCTACTTTTTGCAGTAGCAACTAAACGCGGTGCAAAGCTTATACTTCTTAATGCAAGAATTTCAGATAAAAGTGTAAAAAAGTATCTCCAGTTTGCATGGTTTTATAAAAAACTACTCTCTTTTGTAGATACTCTCTATGTACAGAGTGAGGTGGATAAAAATCGTTTTATCGCTTTGGGTGCAAGAAATATCGAAGTGATAGGAAATATTAAACTTGCAGGTGAGATTAAAAAAACGAAAGAGTATGAGAAACCTGTGGGCGAAGTGATAGTCGCAGGAAGTACACATGAGGGCGAAGAGGAGTCAATCCTTAAAGCTTATGTGGAGTATAGAAAAAGTAGTGATGCAAAACTTATAATAGTGCCACGCCACCCCGAACGCTTTAGTAGCGTTTATGAGTTATGCAAACGCTATGCTGAAAAAAGTGGCTTCTCTCTTTCGCGTTTTAGTGAGTCTAAAGATTTTACAGCAGATATTCTCCTTGTCGATATGATGGGCGAGCTTAACAATATCTATGCCATAAGTGACATAGCTATTTTAGGTGGTGCATTTAAAGAGGATGTAGGTGGACACAATCCCCTAGAACCTGCTTTTTTTGGCTGTAAAATCATCACTGGCAAGCACTTTTTCCACCAAAAAGAGCTTTTTAAATATGTACATCATGTGCAGTATGTAGAGCCGAGTGAGATTCACAAAGCACTAAGAGAGGCAAAAGAGTTACCACCATCGATGGTGGAAGAGAAGATTGATTTAACATCAGTTATAAACAAAATAAAAGGAAAAGCATAATGGCGACAGAAAAAGCATATAAAATTCTTGCAATGCAAGAGGGTATTTCTAACAACAACGCAAAGTCTATGATAGACCGTGGGCTAGTCTATGTTGGAAACAAAAAAGTAGTAATAGCTCGTGGAGAGTTAAATGCAGATACAAAGTTTAGAGTGATTAAAGTAGAAAGAGCAAAGGTTCTTTTTGAAAATGATGACATTTTGGTTGTGGATAAACCTACTTATGTAAACTCTGATGAACTAGAACGCCAGTTCAAACCAGCAGTTCTTCTTCATAGACTAGACCGTGAAACATCTGGTGTTTTGATGCTTGTAAAAAACGAAGAGTTTCGTGAAAAGGCGATTAAAGAGTTTCGTAAAGATAATGTATATAAAGAGTATATCGCTTGGGTTGAGGGTATCATGAGTGAGCCTATCGAAGTTGATAAAGGGATTACTACACAGAAAAAAAACAACAAAGCCTTCTCAAATGTATCTCCAAAAGGAAAACCTGCACGCAGTGAGTTCTTTCCTGACATAGTAAGTGCAAACAAAACAAAGATAAAATGTGTCATCCACCATGGGCGTACTCACCAGATCCGTGTACACTTGCGTTATATCGACCACCCGATAGTTGGCGATGAGCAGTATGGTGGACGTCGTGCCAAACGAGTAATGCTTCATGCACATAAGGTAAGACTACTTGGAATGGAATTTGTTTCTCCTGAACCAAAAGAGTTTATACACTTTCAATAGCACATCAGCTATACTTTGCTAAAATGCAGAAAAATTTACACCTAAGAGAAGAGGAAAATATATGTTTGATACTTTAACAGACTCGTTTACAAATGCCATAAAGAAGATTCGTTTTCATGATGATGAAAAAGCACTCACAAAAGCACTTAATGAGTTAAAGAAAAATCTTTTAAAAGCAGATGTAAACCATAAAGTTACAAAAACATTACTCAGTCGTGTTGAGATTCTTACAAAAGAGAACGGTATCGGAAAGGATCAATTCCTTGATGCGCTAAGAGTAGCACTCAATGAACTCCTAGAGATAGGTGGAAACAAGGGTTTTGTTTTTGCCCCAAATCCTCCAACAACTATACTTATGACAGGGCTTCAAGGTTCTGGTAAGACAACAACTACTGGTAAACTTGCAACTTACTTGAAGAACAAGCAGAAAAAAGTGCTTATCGTTGCAGCCGATTTACAGCGTTTAGCAGCGGTGGAACAGCTTCGCCAAATTACAGCTCAGATAGAGGTAGAACTCTATGAAGATGAAGCGACAAAAAATCCTGTCGAGGTTGTTCTCTCAGCACTCGAATATGCAAAGAGTAAAATCTTTGATGTCGTTCTTATAGATACGGCGGGGCGTTTAGCTATCGATGATGCGCTTATGGATGAGCTTGATGAAGTGAAAAAAGTAGCTAATCCTGATGAGATTTTTTATGTTGCTGACTCGCTTACTGGTCAAGATGCCATTCGCACGGCGACAACATTTAAAGAAAAAATCGGTATAGATGGTGTTATTCTCTCAAAATATGATGGTGACTCTAAGGGTGGTGTAGCTCTAGGTCTCTCTTCTCAAGTGCAGGTACCATTGCGTTTTATCGGTATGGGTGAGAAGATGGAAGATCTTGAGGTCTTCATTCCTGAAAGAGTTATCAACCGTCTTATGGGATTTGGTGATGTAGAGGGTCTGGCTGAGAAGACTGCAAATCTAATCGATGAGAAGGATGCTAAACGTCTAACGAAAAAAATCCAAAAAGGCAAGTTTAATTTCAATGACTTTTTAGAACAGATGGAGTCTATGAAGAAGATGGGTTCTATGAGTTCTATCATGGGAATGATTCCCGGTATGGGTGGCATGAGCAAGGCTATTAAAGATTTTGACTTTGAGAACTCAAGCGAACTTAAAAATATCAAATCAATGGTTAGCTCTATGACAGCCAAAGAGCGTGAAAATCCTGATCTTCTGAATAACTCAAGAAAACAGAGAATCGCTATAGGTTGTGGACTTACAGTCGTTGAGATAAACCGTATGATTAAGCAGTTTAAAAATGCTGGAAAAATGGCAAAGAAATTTTCTGGAAAAAATGGAATGAAACAACTTCAGTCCATGATGGGTGGAGCAGGTGGTCCTGGTGGCATGGCAGGTCTTCCTCGTTAAATTAAAGAACTTCATAGTTTTTTAAGAGTTACTTCGCTATAATTTCACTATCGTAATAACTTCTGAAATAATCCCTCTGTGATTAGAAGGTATCTCTTTTGAGATATAAGACGCCAAATGGCGGTAAGAGGCACAATAAACTACTTGTATTTATTTACAAACTACATTTATTCTGCAAAAAATACCCCGTAAAATATTTATAAATTAAGGAAATAACATGACAGTAATTAGACTTACTCGTATGGGAAGAAAAAAGAGACCATTTTATCGTTTAGCGGTAACTGATAGCCGTAAACGTAGAGATGGTGGTTGGATCGAACTTATCGGTCACTACAATCCAATGAACGAAGAGAAAACACTTGTTGTTGATAATGAAAGACTTGATTACTGGTTGAGCGTTGGTGCTAAAATGAGTGGTCGTGTTAAAAAGATTACAGGTCGTTAATTATGATTGCTGATTTTGTTGCTGAATTTGCTAAACTTATAGCATCGCATCCTGATGATGTAAGAGTCGAAGTAAAAGATGGTGATGAAATAACAGAGATCATACTCTATGCTAATCAAGCTGATATTGGTAAACTGATTGGTAAAAGTGGTAAGATGATTGGAGCTATTAAAACAGTTATCTCTGGTTGTAAAGCTAAAGATGGTGTGAGTTATAGAATTAATGTCGAAGCACTGTAAAGAACCTCTTCTTCACATTGCTACTATCGGTAAAACGGTAGGTATCAAAGGTGACATGAAGTTTCATGATAAGTCTGATTTTCCAGAGCAGTTCAAGGTTGGAAGCTCTTTTTTGATAAACAAAAAAGATAGAATAACTTTGACTGAAGTAAATCAGGAACGTGGTTTAGTAAAGATAAACAGTCTTTCTAATCCTCAGGATTGTAAAAAGTTTGTGAATGCAAAGCTCTATACAACTTACGAAGAGACAAGAGAGAACTGCCACCTTGAGAAAGGTGAGTACTTCTTTTTTGATTTAGAAGATTGCGAGATTTATGAAGATGATAAGTTACTTGGAAAAGTACAAGAGCTTGATAGAATCGGAGCAACAAACTATTTAATTATAGTTACAGATAAGAGTTTAATTGAGAGTGGTCTGCCAAAGAGCTTTTTAGTTCCTTTTATAGAGCCATTTAAAAAAGATGTAGATATTAAGAAAAAAAGAATCACTTTGAGTGGTGCTTTGGATATTTTAGAAGCATCTTAATGACTTTTACTTTTGTTACACTTTTTTCAAACTTAATAGAGGGTTATTTTAATGACTCTATATTAAAACGTGCGATGGAGAAGAATCTCTTTAGTGTTAAGTATCTTAACCCGAGAGATTTTTCAACAAATAAGCACTCTAAGGTTGATGATACTGCATTTGGTGGTGGAGCTGGAATGGTGATGAATCCCCAGCCCCTATTTGATGCTTTGGATAGTTTGAGAGAAGAAGATGAGAATGTTCATATAGTTTTTATGACTCCTGTCGCGAAGCCTTTTGTGCAAAATGATGCCAAAAGACTTGCAAAGAAGTCCCATGTAGCTTTTGTGAGTGGAAGATACGAGGGAATAGATGAGAGAGTTATAGAGAAGTATGCTGATGAAGTGTTCTCTATTGGTGATTACATACTTACAGGAGGCGAACTCGCCTCTTTGGTAGTGTGTGATGCGGTGAGTAGAAATATAGAGGGAGTACTGGGTAACAGTGCATCTTTAGAAGTGGAGAGTTTTGAAACACCACTTTTAGAAGCACCCTCTTTTTCAAAGCCGAAGCTCTATGAGGCTTTAGGTGTTCCATCAGAATACTTAAAGGGAAATCATAGTAAAATTCACTCATTAAAATTAGCTTTATCTGAGTCTAAAACAAAGTTTTTTAGACCACAAGAGCTAAAAAAGCATAAAGCAACGCAGAAGTTATCCTAAACTTTGCGTAAATAAATTTAAGGATTTACTCTTATGAGAAATAAGTACATAGAAAACTTTGAAAATGCACAAACAGCTGAGAAAAACATTCCAGATTTTCGTGCTGGTGATACTGTTCGTTTAGCAGTAACTATTCAAGAGGGCGACAAAAGTCGTATTCAGAACTACGAAGGTGTATGTATCGCAAAACGTGGTCAAGGTACAGGTGCAACTATCACTGTACGTAAAATTGGAGCAAATGCTGTTGGAATTGAGAGAATATTTCCACTCTTTTCTGACTCTATCGCTGAGATTAAAGTTATTCGTCGTGGACGTGTTCGTCGTGCGAAACTTTTCTATCTTCGTGACCTTGCAGGTAAAAAAGCTCGTATTAAAGAACTTAGAAGAAAATAATTCTTCTAAGCTCGACCCCTAAAATCTTCATATAACTTCCCACTTTTTCATTTTTTTCTTACTTTTTAACGGTTACACTATCTTTATATCTAAAATTTAGTATAATATTCTTATGCAATATATCAATGATTTACAAAAAATAATAGAGATAAACTCTTATACAAAAAACAGAGAAGGTGTCAACCGAGTTGGCAAAATTTTTGATGCTTGGCTTGAATCTTTAGGCTTTACTACCACACTCTATAAGCGAGAGAGTATAGGCGACCACAGATATTATAGTTCAAAACATAGAGAGGGTGCTAAAAGAGTACTTCTCCTTGGGCATATAGATACCGTTTTTCCTGAGGGAAAGTTTGAATCATTTAGTGAAGATGAAGAGTGGGTTTATGGACCAGGTGTTTGTGATATGAAAGGTGGTAATCTTGTTTTTGTGGAGGCACTACGAGAACTTAAAAAAGAGGATAGAGAGATACAAAACATAGATATACTCCTTGTAAGTGATGAAGAGACAGGAAGTGATGATTCCAAATATCTTACAATGGAACTTGCAAAAAAATATGACTACTGTTTTGTCTATGAAGCAGCTGGTAAATCTTTAGAAGTAGTGACTGGCAGAAAAGGAGTTGGTACTTTCTTTATAGATATACAAGGCAGAGCAGCTCATGCTGGAAACAGCTATACTCAAGGTTATGATGCCAACCTTGAAGCTTCTTATAAAATTCAAGAGCTTGTTGGATTGACAGATATTGAGAAAGGTACAACCGTTAATGTAGGAAAAATTGAGGGTGGCATAGGTGCTAATACTATCTCTCCTCATGCACATTTAACATTTGAATTACGTTATAAGACTCTTTTGGAGAAGTGTAGAGTTTTAGAAGCTATTGAGAAGATAGTAAAAAAAGCTTATGTTACTGGAACTTTTTCAACTTTAAGTGGTGCTATTCAGCGTGATGTGATGCAGACATCTCAAGAGTCTCTCGATTTAATCACAAAGATAGAGAAGATAACTGGCACTCAAGTTCCTAGTGAAGAGCGAGGTGGTGTGAGTGATGCAAATGTTGTTAGTTCATGTGGAGTTGTAACACTTGATGGATTTGGTCCCTTTGGTGATGGTGATCATACAGTGAATGAGCGAGCATTAAAAAGTAGTTTTACAAGTCGTATAGAGATGAGTAGAGTACTTTTTAAGCATTTTATGGAAAATTTAGATTTTAAAGGAGAGTAGATGAGTAATAGAAAAATTGGAATGTGGTTATACAGTAATGGTGGTGGCGATAAAATTGCAAAAAAGATTATAAAAAAATTAAAAGAGAGAGATATTGAGACACTCAATGATCTCTGTTTACGAAATGCTGTTGCAAAGAATGGGCATATTATATATCGTGGAGATGCTTATAAAGGGGAGAAACTTGATAAACTAGACCTTATGTTTTCTTACAATGCAGGGGAGCAGACACAGTATCAGATGTATCTTTATCAAGCACTTAATCGTGTTATACCTATGATCAATTCTTATGATTCATTTGCACTTACTGAGGATAAGTTTCACACCTCTTTCGTTTTGAGAAATGCAGATATTAAAACTCCAGATTATAATCTTTGCCACCGTGATGATGGACATGAACTTAAAAAAATCATTAAAAAATGGGATAAAATGGTCTATAAACCAACAGATGGTTGGGGTGGTGTAGGTCTTACGAAGATAGAAAATGAGGCAAACTTAGATATGTTGATGCCATTTTTAAACCAGATGGATTTGCGTTACTTTTATGTAGAGAAGTTTATAGATTATGATAATACTGACTTTAGAGTAGATATAGTTGATGGAAAATTTGTCTCTTGCTATGGTAGAAAAGCGAGTGGAACAGACTGGCGTACTAATGTCACAAGTGGTGGTAGCGTCTTTATGCGTGAGGCAAATGATGAAATCATAGATGTTGCTATTAAAGCCTGCAAAGCAACTGGTGTTGCTATTGGTGGTGTAGATATTATCTATGATAGAGAGAAAGAAGAGTATATTGTCTTAGAAGTAAATGGTATTCCAGCATTTGCTACTCCAGAACAAGAAAAAATGGGATTAAATTTTAATGACAAGAAGATTGATTTCATTGTTGATTTAATTGACAGAAAAACGAAGTGAGAGTATTATTTCAAAAAAATATAGCAATTAAGGTAAAAGATTGAGACAACAATATACATCATATGACGAGTGTGTGGATTTTTTTAAAGCAGCTGCAGTGAGTAACCCAGAACTGTTTAAAGTAGAAGTGATAGGTAAAACTTGGGAAGAACGCGAGATTATTGCAGTCAATATCTCAATAGATGTAAAAAATCATGCTAAAAAACCAGCTCTTTTTTACACAGGTACAATTCATGCCCGTGAATGGATAGGGATAGAACTCTCCCTATCTTTCGCAAAATATATTTTAGAACATATTGATTATGATCCTAGATTAAAAGGTATACTTCAATCTACTACACTTTACATGGTACCTTGTGCCAACCCTGATGGTTTTGAGTACTCTCGAAATCACTTTGCTTTTTGGAGAAAAAATCGTCGTAATAATGGTGATGGCACTTATGGTGTAGATTTAAACAGAAACTTTTCAGTTGGTTTCACCCCAAATAAAAATACCTCTTCAAATGTTTACTCTGGTCCTTCTGCATTTAGTGAACCAGAAACAGCAGCACTGAGAGACTTTGTAGAGTCTCATAAAAATATCACTATCGCATTAGATTACCACTCTCAAGGAAATGTTTTTTTTCCTGCCCATAACTTTATCCATGAAGATGCAGTTGATGCAGTTGATTTGAATATTTTAGCCTGTAATATGGCAGAAGAGATAAGAAAAGAGTCAGGTCGTGAGTATGGTGTGCATATGGGAAAACCTCCTGTACATCTTATCTCTGGAAGTGGGCGTGAGTTTTACTACTCTAAGGGAGCTCTCTCTCTGGTTGCAGAAGTAGGAACAAGAAATATCAGTGACTATATCGAGCATATGAGTGAAAATATTGAAGAGAATATTCCAGCACTTATGATGGCTTTGAGTGAAGTGAAAAATTATAATAAGAGTGATAGTCTCAAACGAGCAGAAAACCTTTGTGCAGTGAGTGTAACTGCTAAAGAGGTGGAACTTACTTGGGATTATGATGATGAAAAGAGTATATATTTTGAAATCTATCGCTCTTCAAAGAAAAAAGGTTTCGCACAAAACTCTAACCGTATAGGTATGACGAAGTTAAAAACTTTTAAGGATAGTAACCTTAAGTCGGCAAAAAATTACTACTACTATGTTCGTGCAGTAAGTAAAGAACAAAAGATAAAATCAGCATTTGCTCAGTTAGTGGGAGTGAGAACGCAGCCAGCTGAGAGTATGTTTAGTAAGATTCTCTACCCACAAGCAGATAAGATAGGCTATGTAGGAGAGAAAACAGCAAAAAATAGAGAGCACTATGGAAATAACTCTATGTTTGTTGGTATCTCAAACTCTAAGGGAGAGTGTTTTGGTGTAAGTGGATTTTCTCTATCAACTATTCCTGAAAATGCAAAAATAACAAGTGCCACTATCTCCTACTATCCAATGAATAGAGTTGCTGTTCAGGTTGAAAGCTACGGAGAGTGGAGAGTAGGGCAGATGGATGAGAGAACTATAGATAGTATGAATAGTTTTGATGATATTAAAAATGCTAAGATGCTCAGTTATATAGGTACACCAACACAATCCTATCAACTTTCTCAAGGTATATGGAGAACATATGAGTTCTCAAACAATGAAATAGATGTTTTGCAAAAGTCTCTTAAACGCAGAGAAGCTTACTTTAGAATGGAAGGACCAGAATCTCTTCCACTTGATCGTGCCTCACAGATGATGCAGTGGGATATTGGCTATGGACAGTTTAGTGGAGGACTCTCTTATAGACCAAAACTTGATATCTCTTATACTATAGATGATGCAAAATTAGATTTGCAGTCTTCAAATGAATTTACTGTAAATCAGGATAATGTAAAAGATACATCTCTTCAATCTGGCTTCGATACTAATGCAAATAAACGCTATGCTTGTATGGAGTTTGACTTAACAAATCTTCCAGACATGGAAAATACAGTTATCTCTAATGCATATATAGATATAGAAGCTTGCAAAATAAACTCTAAGGGTACACTGCGTTTTCATATAGAGATGATAGAACCTATTGAGGGTGAATTCAGCTATGAAAAACTCCAAAAGAGAACTATTATAGAGAGAATTGGCTATGATGTAAGTATCTCAGAACTCGATGAGACTCCAAAGCAGCGTTTTGTATTTGATAGATATACGATTAATGAGATGATAGAGATGTCTAAAAAGAGAAGAAAGGTGATGTTTGTTATCTCAGCTTCTTCACAAAGTGGGAAAGCAAAGAGTGAAGGTGTAAACTGGCTAGATGATAAACGAGTTAAACGTCCATCGCTTACACTTAACTATATCAAAAAACGCCAAAATGCTCCAGCTAAAGTGAATAATTTAAAGCATACATTAGAAAATAATATTGTAAAGCTCTCTTGGGATGCACCAAAAGATGATGGTTTTGCAGGTGTTATAGTGGTTAAAAATCCATTTAGAGTTCCATGTACTCCCTATGATGGACAGAAGCTTTATGGTGGTAGCGACACTTATACTTACGATAACTTTGGAGACAAAGAGATTCATAAGTATTATGCAGTTTTCTCTTATGATGATGTACCCAACTTTTCGGAGCCAGAATTTTTAGAAATAAATATATAACTTATAAAACTCCCTTTAACTTATCAAAGCCCCTAAAATAGGGGTTTATCTTCAATAACCAAATAATCCAAAACAGCAAAGAAAAGCAAAAAAGAAAAGAAATCAAATATTTCACTAATCTTCTTTGCACTTTAAGCAAACATTAAGCACTACTCCCCTATAATTCCCATCCACAAACAGAGACAC
>JALUKS010000180.1 GCA_027056465.1 Sulfurimonas sp. | reverse complement strand
TCAAGTATGGAGGAAAGTGCATACTCATAGATGAAGTACATGAAGCAAAGAATTTTGAACAGGAGTTAAAAAGTATATATGACTTTTTGGATATCAAAGTTCTATTTTCAGGATCAAGTGCTATTAAGCTCACTAATCCTAGCTTTACTAGACGATATAGCATGTATCATCTACCTATATTATCATTTAAAGAGTATTTAGAACTCAGTTTAGATAAAAAATTTTTAAGTTTTAATCTAGCAAATATTTTAGACAATCATGTAGATATTGCAAACATGATTATCCGAGAGTTAGGCCAAGAAAAGGTTTTAAAACATTTCCAAGAGTATCTAAAAATAGGTGCTTATCCATTTTATTTTGAGAATAAAGAAAAATATACTCAAATGGTATTAGATACAATCAACACAATACTTTATACAGATTTAGGCTCTATCTATAATATAACAGGCGATAAAATTAACACTTTACGAAAGCTACTAACCAGCATTTGTGTTTCAAACCCACTAGAATTAAATATAGAAGCACTCTCTAAAAGAGTTGGTGTATCAAAGGTGACACTCTATAAATATATAGAACTTCTCCATAAAGCTGAACTACTACGCCATATCACATATGAGGGTAAACGGTTTAAATCTATGCAAAAGCCAGATAAATTGTATCTAGCCAACACAACACTTTTTTCATCTCTGTGTTTAGAATCGAAAATAGGCACGATAAGAGAGAGTTTTTTTGCTTCGCAAGTTAGTGTTGAGAGTTCAATATACTATGTAGATAAAGGTGATTTTTTAGTAGATGAGAAGTATACCTTTGAGATAGGTGGTAAAAATAAAGGGTTTGATCAGATTAAAGATATTGATAATTCATTTGTAGTTGCTGATGGCATAGAGGTTGGTTTTAAGCATAAGATTCCTCTTTGGTTATTTGGATTTTTATACTAAAATCCTCTCATTGAGGGGAATTCTGTCTTTTAGATGGGGTGATTAGTTACGATAATTTTATTATGTGAAATAATACATTCATATCTTTAAACTAGCCTCAGCATGAATAATAAATATTTCAAATAACTAGAGGTTAGCTTATAATAAAATTAAGAATTATAAAGATATAATGTATTTATAAAAGAAATAAAGGATTTATAAATGAAAAAAAATATAGTATCACTTACAGCTGCTGTAGTAGTTGCAGCAACTTTAGTTGGTTGTGGTGGGGAAACACCTAAACCAGCAGAAAAAGCAGAAGCTGACTTCCGTTGTAAGCAAGAAAATGTACTAGCTCCTAAATGGACTTGTATTCCTATGGTTGAGGGTGCTTATGCTGGTGTTGGTATCGCTGAGAAGAGTGCTGCTGGTATGGCTCACATGCGTAAGGTAGCTATGATGAATGGTCGTTCTGATTTAGCACAGCAAATCAAAATAGAAGTGAAATCTCGTATGAAAGGTTTTACGCAAACAACAGGTGCTGCTGATAGCGAAACAGTAGATAAAATGACTCAATCAGTTGATGATCAATTAGCAAAAGTAAGTTTATCTGGTTCTAAAGCAGTTGATTTTTGGCAAGCACCTTCAGGAAATATCTATTTATTAGTGACAGTTCCAGAGGATTATATTAATAAAGAAGTAAAAAATGCAGCTAAAACAAGCTTCAAAAATGACAATGCTCTATGGCAACAGTTTCAAGCATCAAAAGCTTTTGATGCTATGGATACGGCACTAGAAAAATAGTGAAAAAAATACAACTTCTCTTAGTTGTACTACTGCTCTTTCTTGCAGGATGTTCTTCCACACCTGCACCTACTCCTAAAGATTCAAATGCTATGCCTTTATGGGTTATGCAGCCTAATCAAAATGGAAAAATAGGTGCGGTTGGAATAGCAGGAAGAACCTATGACCAATCTATCTCTACTCAAAGAAAACTAGCAATTACTCGTGCACTGGATGAACTTTCACTGCAGCAAAATGTAAAAGTTTCTCTGCAAATGAGTAAGGATGAATCGGTGGTAAATTCTAAATCTTCTATGACAACAAAAGAGCATAGTACCTATAAATCAGATACAAGGATAACCGCACATATAAATGCGATTTGGAATGACAGGGTTAACCACGAGTTCTATGTTTATCTTGTGCTAGATAAATAAGGCAACACAATGAAAAAAACACTCCTAGCCCTTCTGTTGAGTACACTTCTTTTTTCAAGCGAGAAAGAGGATGCTGTGGCAAAAATGATGGCTGAATTTGAAGCATCGAAGCAGATGAACCAAAAAGAGTTTATTAGCTATAAAGAGCAGTTGAACAAAGAGTTCAAAAACTATAAAAAAGAGCTAAGAACCTACTGGAAAAATCCAAAACTCTCTACAAAAAAAGAGTGGGTAAGCTATACAAAAGATAAAAAAAGCCGTTCTGATGTTGACTTCAAAAACAATCAGTATAGTGTTGAAGTTATCGCAAAGAGTTTAGCTGAGGCGAAGAAGAGGATGCAAGAGCGTATCGCTTACATAGCGAGTAAAAACACGAAGCAAGTTGTCGCAACTGACCCACTGCAAAAAAGAGTGACACAAATATCTAAGTCCCCTGAAGTAACCTCATCTAGTGTAGATGCAAAACCTATCTTAGCAACTCTACTTTTTACCAAAAAACCTACGGATGCTGAGGTAAATAGTTATGCAGCTAAGACAATTAAAAAGAACAAAATAACTATGAGAAGGTCTAAAA
The DNA here is from genome assembly GCA_027056465.1 of Sulfurimonas sp. GTDB lineage: Bacteria > Campylobacterota > Campylobacteria > Campylobacterales > Sulfurimonadaceae > Sulfurimonas. The sequence continues at coordinate 4,857 of JALUKS010000180.1, read as the reverse complement.
ATAAAGGAGAGATGGTTTATCGTGTTAATGTAAAACTTCCTAAAAACTCAAAATTAAGACTTTCACAAAAGTACCAAAATGAAGTGCGTGAGTATTCCAAAAAGTATAAGTTACCAAATGCTCTTCTTTTTGCTATTATGCAGACAGAGAGTGACTTCAATCCTTTTGCCAAGTCATATATTCCAGCATTTGGTCTTATGCAAATAGTGCCGCGTTCAGCAGGAAGAGATTCCTATAGATTGATTTATAAGAAAAAGGGTATGCCTAGTGCCACTTACCTTTACAACAGCACAAACAATATTCAAATGGGAAGTGCTTACCTCTATATCTTATATTACCGTTATCTTAGAAAGATAAAAAATCCTCGTAGTCGTCTCTACTGCACTATCGCAGCATATAACACAGGTGCAGGAAATATAGCATGGGCATTTACACATAAGTATAATATGAATGTTGCAGCTCCAAAGATTAATACTCTTACTCCAGAACAAGTCTATGCTAAACTTCTCCATGATTTACGATTTGATGAGCCAAAGAACTATTTAAAGAGAGTATCGAGAAGAATGAAGCTCTATAAAGTAGCCTATAAAGATCTTTAAAATCTTTATTGGTAAAAAGTTGCTAGAATACGGTTTAATTTACTAACTGGATTATTTATGTATAAAATTCTTTTTTCTCTCCTCCTATCTGCCTTTCTTCAAGCAGAAGTCTATGATGGTGTTGCCATCGTTGTTAAAGATAAGGCTATCACCCTTTTAGATATAAAAAATGAGATGAAAAATGCTCATATTGATGCAAAAAAGGCGGCAGATATTCTCATCCGTCAGAAGTTGGAAAAGATAGAGATTGAAGATAGAAAAATTACGGTGAGTAGTAGTGAAGTTTATGATGACATTAAGAAAATGGCTTCTCGAAACAATATGAATATAAGTGATTTTTATGATGCTGTGCGTGACTCAAATGGACTTAGTTCCACTGAACTAAAAGAGAAAATAAAACAAAAATTACTCACGCAAAAACTTTATCAAGCTATAGCCTACTCTTCATTAAGTGCACCTAGCCAAGAGGCAATACAAGAGTACTACGAGCTTCACAAAGATAACTATGAGCATCCAGCCTCTTTCACTGTTATTATCTATGACTCAAAAGATAGAACTGCACTGCAAACAAAAGTCGATAACCCGATGTTTTACTCTCCAGACATTCAAACAAATGAGCAAGTTTTACCTTATAGCAAAATCTCTCCAGAACTAGCACAACTGCTAGAGAAAACACCTGTAAGTAGTTTTACAAAAGTGATACCAAATGGAAAGGGTGGCTTTATGAGCTTTTATGTAAAAGAAGTAGCATCAATAAAAGAGGGTGGAGTAGATTCTGTTCGTACTCAGATTATAAACTCTATCATGGCAGAGCAACGCGAAGAGGTACTTAGTAATTACTTCGCAAGACTCAAGAACAATGCAGATATAAATGTCATAAGAGAAGTAAAATAATGCTCGGTGATACAAACTTCATAAACATAGCAACAGAGATAGCTTCGGCATCAAGCTGTGTTTCTAAGCAAGTGGGAGCAGTTATAGTTAAAAATGGTCGTATTCTAAGTACAGGCTACAACGGAACACCCGCAGGCTTTACAAACTGTCATAATTATTGGAATGGTGAATATACATCAGAGCATCATGAATGGAGTAAAACCTATGAAATCCATGCAGAGATGAATGCCATCATTTGGGCTGCTCGTGAGGGAATAAGTATAGAGGGTGCTACCATTTATGTAACACTAGAACCATGTAGCGAATGCAGTAAAAACATCATAGCAAGTGGTATAAAACGAATAGTCTATGCTAAAGAGTACGAGCATACCCACTCAGCAGTTATCTCGAAGTTTATCAAAGATAATGGAGTGAGTATAGAGAAGTTAGCTAATTAATTAGTGCTTTAACTCTGCTCCACCTCTAAAGAAAATCACTATAGTCGTATTTAAAGGGATCTATATAAAGCTTACTTCCAACAGTGATGATACGCTCATCACTACTAGCTTTTTTCATAAACCTTTTTCTAATCTTCTCGCTTTTTTTCTCTGATAGCTTTTTATTTTTAAGATATTTTTTCAGTGAGATAAGTTCTGATGCTTCTTCCTCAACTTCTTCAACATCTACAATCTCAATAGTTTGTGCTATCTCTTTTTCCTCACTCTGGGGTGCTTGAGTGAGCATAAACTGTGTTGCAAGAGTGTTGAGAACCTGCTTGAGTTGGGCATCTTTGTCTTTATAAATCTGCTCTATCTTTTGGCGTTCTTCTATGAGCATCTGCTCTTTTTGGTCTCTAAGGTTTCTTGTCTCTCCCTCTAGCTTTTCCACTCTAGCTTGAAGCTTTTCGTTTTGCTCTTGGAGGAGTTTGTAGTAGCGTTCATCGTTGCTTGAGTTTCTTGTTGCTGCTGTTGATTTTGCTCTTGGTTTTACTGCTGCTTTGAGCGGATCTATCTGTACAAATTTCACACCCTCTTGCATAATAACTTCAAGGGAACCACGGCGTATACGGTTGTGAATAGCCTCTTTAGAAATCCCGAAATGTTTTGCAGCATCTTCTATAGTTAAATTTTTCATCACTATCTCATATTTTCAAAAACTAAAGGAGCATCCCACTCACCCTCACGAACCATCTTCATGACCTTTTGCAAGTCATCAAGTTTAGCCCCCTTAATACGGATACTATCACCCTCAATGTTGGCAGTAACCTTGAGTTTCATCTTCTTAATATCTGCAGTGATTTTCTTCGCCTCTTTAGACTCGATGTAATCAACGACTTTAAAAGTCATCTTTCTATTGCCACCACTAGAGTCCTCAACCTTTAACTCATCAAGAACCTTTGAAGAGAGATTTTGCTTGAGAAATTTCGCTATCACGATGTCTTTAAGTGCATCAAGTTTGTTATCAGATGAAGCTATAAGAACAAGTGTCTTTGCCTTTTCGTTAAAAGTGACTTCAAAAGTCGTTCCTTTAAAGTCATAGCGATTAGAGACTTCTCTATCCACTAGGTTTATCGCATTTTTGAAGTTCTGCATATCTATCTTTGCTGTTATATCAAATGAGTGTTCTTTTGCCATGGTTTTCCCTCTAATTTTTATATTTTTTATTATAACATATTTTGTTTGTTATCCATACCGACTGAAGTCGCTACCTTTGACTCTCTTAAAACACTGGACTCCCATCAAATGAACCAAATCCACCACCAAAACTGCCGAAGTTTGGATCCATGAAACCATACTGTGCTGACTTCATACGGAGCTTTTCTATATCTGCCTTACTTGAGATGTTTTGTGGGCAGACTACTGTACAGTTGTTACATAGAGTACAATCCCAAATACCATTACTCTGAATATTCGTTGCTTTTTGCTCTTGCTCAGACTCGCGTTTATCACTCACATATTTCCAAACACGTGTAAGGGCGAAAGGTCCTAAGAAGTCATCATTCACTGCATAAACAGGACAAGCACTATAACAAGAACCACAGAGTATACAGTCACTTTGAAGGGCATTTACCTGCTCATCTTCATGATTGAGACTCACACTCTCTTCACTCTTGCTGAGCCATGCTTTTGCCTTGGCATTAAACGCATAAGCTCTGTCCATATCGACAACTAAGTCTCGGAGAACTTCTACATTTTGTAGAGGTGTTATGATGTCACCATCTTGCACCTTATACGAACAAGCCAACACTTCACTCTCATTGACTCGCATAGAGCAAGAGCCACAAACACTGCTACGGCATCCACTACTAAACGCAAGGGTGTTATCTTGCTTCGTTTTTATCTCGTTGAGAAGCTCAAGGAGTGTTGCATCTTTTAAATCTACTTCATATTCTGTTAGTCCATTCTCGCGTTGAATACTTACTTTCACTATGCTTCCTCCTCTCTCATAAAGTGTGCTCCACAGCTCTTAGTGCGTTTGAGAGCTCCCTCGACTATAGACTCACAAACATCTAAGATGTTAAGAAACTCTAAGAACTCTACTCTGTTAGTGTTATAAACTTTTGCCTTATCACTCACACCGAAGAGATGGATATTTGCTTTTATGCCGGCTAACTCTTGCTGGGCATAAAGAAGTTCCTCTTGTGTTCGGACTATACCGACATTTTTGTAAAAGATATCGCCTATAAGCTCGCGTTTAGCATAAAAGTCTAACTGATTTGAGTAAGTCTCTATCTCCTCTACTACTGAGACTTCTCTACTCTTTGGTGTAGTAGCCGATGTACTTTTTGCAAACTCTGCCGCGTTTACTCCTGCCTCTTTTCCAAAAACGACTATTTCAAGAAGTGAGTTACCACCGAGACGATTTGCCCCATGAACTCTATGGTTTGCACACTCGCCACAAGCGAATAGCCCCTCTAAAGTGGTTTGTGATTTATGATCAACGAGAATCCCTCCCATAGTATAGTGAGCGACTGGTTTGATGGGGATAAGCTCATGAACTGGATCTACATTTTCATAAAGTTTGGCAAGCTTTCTCTCTTGAGGGAGATTTTCATCTATAAACTCCTCTCCGAGATGGCGAATATCTAAAAATATATCTTCACCCTTTAGTATCTCTGCGTTTATAGCACGACTCACTTCATCACGAGGGGCAAGTTCATTTGTAAATCGTTCCCCCTTGGAGTTGAGTAGATAACCACCCTCACCTCTTGCAGATTCACTTATAAGTATGCTTGAGTTTTTTAGAGCTGTTGGGTGAAACTGTACGAACTCCATATCTATAAGCTCTGCCCCTGCTCTCTTTGCAATAGCAATACCATCACCAGTAGAAGCTGTAGAGTTTGTCGAGTTCTTATCATAAACACGACTATAGCCACCACTTGCAA
>JALUKS010000179.1 GCA_027056465.1 Sulfurimonas sp. | reverse complement strand
AAAATGAGTGTGAGATAGCTTCAATATTCACAACAAATAAGATGACAGCTGCCCCTATACGACACTTTAAGGCTAAGGGCGATTTTAAGACAAACTTTGTACTTATAAACTCTAAAAATGCAAATGCGATGACGGGTTTAGCAGGGATAGAGGATATAGATGAGATACTTCAAACACTACCAAGTGAAGTGAAAAATCCTGTTATGAGTTCAACTGGTGTCATCGGTGTTCGCCTCCCTAAAGCAAAAATTATTGAGGGTGCTAAGCTTTTTGACCTAGAAAAACGCGAGCCACACTCGGCAGCTCAAGCGATAATGACAACTGATAGTTTCTCTAAAGAGATAGCGTTTGAAGTGCTTTTAGAAGATGGCACAACTTTTCGCATAGGTGCTATGGCAAAGGGTGCAGGGATGATAAATCCTGCAATGGCAACGATGCTCTGCTTTATCACTACTGATGCAAAAGTTTCTAAAAATGAGATGCAAGAGATACTTGATGATGCAACTCTTAGAACATTTAATGCGGCAAGTGTAGATGGAGATACTTCGACAAACGATACAGTTATGCTTTTAGCAAACGCAGAGTCTGGAGTTTTTCACAAAGAGGCATTTGCTGAAGCATTAGAAGAGATTATGCTCTTTTTGGCAAAAGCAATGGTTCGTGATGGAGAGGGTGCTACAAAACTTGTCACCTACAAAATCACAGGGGCAAAAGATGATAGTGAGGCTGAGATAGTCGCTAAAGCTCTCTCAAACTCACTCCTTGTAAAAACAGCACTCTATGGAGAAGACCCAAACTGGGGACGTATCGCATCAACAGTAGGTGCAAGTGGTGTAGAAGCTGATGAAGCAAAACTAAGCATCTCTTTTAATGACCTCTGCGTTTATGAGAGAGGGACTCTACTCTTTGATAGTGAGATGGAGGAGAGAGCTTCTAAAGTGATGCAACTTGACTCTTTTACTATTAGCTGTGACTTAGGTTTAGGGGAGGGCACATTTACCTCTTTTGGTTGTGACTTAGGGCATGAATATATAAAGATAAACGCAGATTATAGAACATAATTTGTATATTTTAAAAGTTGATTAATGAAAATGTAGATATAATTTGCATAGTGAGAGGGCTTGCCCTCTCGTGGTTTTAGTTATCCTCATTGAGATATTTCAGTATCTCATAGACAACTTTTAAGATTGCTAGAATAATCTTAAACATAGTAAATCACACCCTTTACGGTTTATGATTTACTTAAAACTCTATGCGACAGTTAGAGCTGTTGCATAAAGCTACAGCAAAAACCGTTCAATATTATATCTTAATTCTCTCTGTTTTTCTTAAAGAAAATTCTATTAGTATGTGAAAAAAAGTAATATTTTAAAAGTTGATTAATGAAAATGTAGATATAATTTGCATAGTGAGAGGGTGTAAACCCTCTCTGAGTTTTTCAATTATCAAAGAAATTTCTAATGACTTCTTTGATAATCTCCAAGATTATCTGATAAATAATCTTTTTCATAGTCTAATCAACACCTTTACGGTTTATGATTTTACTAAAAACTCTATGCGACAGTTAGTGCTGTTGCATAAAGCTACAGCAAAAACCGTTCAATATTATACCGTAATTCTCTCGTTATTCCTTTTCGCTCTGATACTCATTCTTAAAACTTACATAGCGTTTAGCAGAAGCATAAAGCTCTTTTACTTCTTCATCTGTAAGCTCACGCACAACTTTAGCAGGGCTTCCCATGATAAGTGAACGAGGAGGAAAAACTTTTCCTTTGGTGACAAGTGAACTCGCTCCAACGATAGACTCTTTACCTATCACTGCATTATCAAGTATGGTAGCGCTCATCCCGATAAGACACGCATCTTCAATAGTACACCCATGAAGCATAACACGATGTCCAATAGTGACATCACTTCCGATAACAGTAGGACTTCCATCACTTCTATCAGCTTTTTTATGGTGCGTAATATGCACCATACTTAAGTCCTGAATACTCGTCCTATCGCCAATCGTGATATAGTGAACATCCCCACGGATAACAGTTCCAAACCAGATAGAGCAATCCTCACCGATAGTGACATCCCCGATAACATCAGCAGAGGGTGCTACCCATGTGTTTTTTCCAAGTTTTGGTGTAAAGTTTTTAAAGTCGTAAAGCATTTTTTTCCTTTATGATTTGTGACACTCTGTAAATATAGTAGCCATCTGATTGGCGATATAACTCGCAGACTCTTTTTTTGTAGCTTTTGTGATACGGTTGACATAATCTTCCATAAGTTTATGGTTGTTGAGACCCTTCTGCTCACCTTTTTTCACTTTTACATACGAGCCATCACTCTGGAGTCTATGAGAGAGGGCATTATCGCAGGTTTGGAGTTTGAGGATTTGGAGTATTTTATCTTTTGCATTTTCATCTTTTATAGCTGTTAGGAGTTCTATTCGACGTACAAGATTTCGTGGCATCCAGTCAGCACTTGAGATATAGATTTGCGTAGCATCATTTTTAAAGTAAAAAGTGCGAGGGTGTTCAAGATATTTGCCAAGTATGGAGACAACACGAATATTTTCACTTACCCCTTTTATGTCAGGTTTCAAACAGCAGATACCACGAACGATAAGGTCTATTTGCACCCCTGCTTGACTCGCTTTATAGAGTGCACGAATAACATCTTCATCAACAAGAGAGTTTATCTTTGCGATGATACGACCATTTTCACCCTGTCGCGTTTCATTGTGAATAAGAGAGAGAATTTTCGGCTTTATCTGTGCAGGCGCCATATAGAGTTCGTTGAGTTTCCCTTTTTTACTAAAACCTGTGAGGAAGTGAAAGAAACGAGTTAAGTCGGTAGTAATCTCATCTTTACTTGTCATATAGGACATATCAGTATAGATTTTTGCTGTAGATGGATTGTAGTTACCTGTTCCTAGGTGGGCATACTGCTTGAGTTTGCCATTTTTACGGCGAGTGACAAGTGCTGCTTTTGCATGCACCTTAAAACCTTTGATACCATAGATAACATGCGCACCCGATTTCTCAAGTGCCTTTGCCCAGAGAAGGTTGTTCTCTTCATCGAAACGAGCTTTAAGCTCCACCATAACAGTAACTTGCTTACCACTCTCACTAGCATCCATAAGGGCTTTTACGATAGGGGAGTTTGTTCCAGAACGATAGAGTGTCATTTTTATGGAGACAACATCGGGGTCTTTACTCGCAGTTTGGATAAACTTCACCACTGGCTCAAAACTCTCATAAGGATGATAGAGGAGTATATCTTGTTTCTCTAAGGTAGTAAATATGCTCTCTGTTGCATCGAGAGGAGGAAGATTTTTTGGCTTAAATGGTGCAGCTAAAAGATGTGCAAAATCTTTGTTGCCCACTATCTGCCAAAGACTGGCAAGGTTTAAAAAGGTGTGAAATTTATAAATATCATCTTTAAAAACATTGGTATGTTTGTTGAAAAAGTTTATCACTTCATCATCAGCGTTTGCTCCAACCTCAAGACGAACCATTTCGCCTTTACGGCGCAGTTTAAGACCCTCTTCGAGAATCTCCATAAAGTCATCAGCCTCCTCCTCTTCGATGGCAATATCTGCATTTCTTGTGACACGAAAGATAGCATATTTTAGCAGTGTATATCCTGGAAAAAGCTCTTCTACATGCTGTGCGACTACGGACTCTATAGGAATATAAACTCCATTACCAAGCTCGACAAATCTCTCTAAAACGCGAGGTACACGGATGAGACCAAAACGCTCAACACTAGCATCATCACTATCTTGAAGTTTTACGATAAGTCCAAAACTGAGATTATTGAGGTGTGGGAAAGGGTGTGTCGCATCGATAGCGATGGGAATAATAACAGGATAGATGTTCTCATGAAAAAATTTATTAAGATAATTTTTCTGTGTCTGATTAACCTCTTCATACTCTTTAACGGAGATGCCCTCATCCTTTAAAAGTGTCAATATCTCACTACGACAATGCTCCACAACTTGTTGCTCTTGATGAAGATAGTGACGAATCTCTTTGAGTTGTTGCAAAGGAGTAAGCTTATCTGCACCACTCACAATAATCCCAGCACTAAAGAGTTTCTTGAGTCCAGCTACACGAATCATATAGAACTCATCTAAATTTGTCCCGTAGATAGCAAGAAATTTAAGCCGTTCCAAAAGTGGAAGCGATGCATCTTGAGCCTGTTTAAGAACTCTTGTATTGAACTGTAACCAAGAGAGTTCACGGTTATTATAAAGATTTGGATTTTTAAGATTTAGCATAAAGTAAACACCTATAATTTATTTACTACATTATAGCTAAGTTTAACAAACTTATAATAAAGATTTGCCTATAATAAGAAAATTTTTTAAGGATATCTATGTTACCACGTATACTACTACTGTTGTTTACAACAATAACACTTGCCTTTGCAGAGCCATCTTTGGCTCAAGTAAAACAGGCAGTTGCCCAAAACCCCGGACTTCTCAATACACCACAAGCAAAAGCTGCGATGGCTGAAAAAGGTGTGACACTGAGCGAAGTGAAGCAGAAACTTGCCGAGAACTCTTTAGATGTAAATAAGAAGAGTGAAGATAATACAAGTATTGTTTATAATAATATTGATACAACTGTAGATAGTAATAAAAATACTAAAAATAGTGCTACGAAGAAAGAAAAATTGGTAAAAAATATCAAACCATTTACCTATAAGTCTAATAGAGCAGTACTAAACTCACTTAAATCCAAGCAACAGAGTAGCTCTTACGGGAAACTTAATCGCTACTCTCTCTCTTTTTATGCAAATAAGAACAAGTTAGACTCATCTTCCTTACCCACACCTGATGATTATATAATGTCAGTAGGGGATAGAATACATATCCATGTTTATGGTGATAGAGATAAATCATATTCTGTAAAAATTAAAAGTAACGGAACAATAGACTTAGCATATATTGGTCCCATTAAACTTGGTGGTATGAAGTTTATAAATGCGAAAAAGTCTCTGATAGAGAGTCTAAAAAAACACTTTCAGATGAGTGATTTTGATGTTAATATAGACAAGTATAGTACGATTCAAGTAACACTGATAGGTGATGTAAAGTATCCAGGTCTTTATAATCTCTCATCATTTGCAACAGTAAAAGATCTTCTAATAGTCTCTAAAGGGATACGTAAAAGTGCATCAGTAAGAGATATAATAGTAAAACGAGGCTCTAAAGTAATAGCCCACCTTGATTTTTATGATCTACTTTTTAGGGGTAAACCTTTTGATACCGTGCTTTTAAAACATGGAGATATAGTCATTATCAAGAAGGCGAAAAAGTTAGTAAGTATAAATGGTGCTGTGAATAATAGAGCAATTTTTGAGCTCAAAGGAAAAGAGACACTAAAATCTCTTATAGATTATGCTGGTGGTATGAGACCAGATGCTTCTAAAGCTGAGATCAAAATTAGCCGTTATGATAATAATGCTAAACAGAAAACATATAAAGTAGCATATAATAAGAGTAAAAACTTCACAATGAAAGATGGGGATAGAGTCTATATCTATCCACTTGATTTTACCTCAAAAAATAGTATCAATGTATATGGAAATGTTATTAGACCAGGTGCATACAACCTTAACAAAGAACATACTTTGAATGCTTTTTTTAAAGAAGTCTTGAAAAATGGAAAAGAGAAGTTCTTTCTGCCAAATACATATTTTGAGTATGGACTTATAAAACATTATGGAAAAGATTTACAGTATAGTAGTACATCATTTAATATCTTAGATGTGATAAGTGGAAAGAAAAGAGTACAACTCTCTGCAAATGATGAGCTGTTTATCTATGCTTTTAATGATATATACACAAACTCATATATAACCACAAAAGGAACACCACTTATAAAAGCAGGAAAGTTACAGTACATAGCAGGCATGACAATTCAAGATGCTCTTAATGCTTCTGGAATTAATGGTGTTCTCGATGATAAAGTACGTGTGACAACCTATGCCACAAAAGACTTTATGCCAAAAACTACTTTTTATTCACTCAAAAGCCAAGGTGATACAGTTCTGAATGCTTATGATGAGATAGAAGTGTTTGACTACTACAATACACATTTACTTGAGCCTGTTACGATTAGAGGAGAAGTTATAAAACCTATCTCTGTCTCTTATGAGCAAAATATGAGTGTAGCTGATTTAGTAAATATGGCTGGTGGGCTTACTCAAAAAGCTTATAATCGTAACATAGAGATAGTAAGATACAAACTAGATAAAAATGAAGAGAGAGTCCGTACTATTCTTAAGATTGACACTACGAAACAGCCTTTTAGCGATATTAAACTTCAAGCTTATGATGAAGTACGCATTTTTAAAATTCCGAAATGGAATGAAAACAGAAGTGTGATACTTAAGGGTGAGGTGAAGTTCCCTGGTACATACTCTATTGAGAGTGGAGAGAAGATAAGTAGTGTCATAGAGAGAGCCGGAGGATTTACAGATAATGCCTTTGTTGAGGGAACTGTATTTACACGTGAAAGTATACGAAAAAGACAACAGAGTGAGTATAAAAGTAACCTCGCACGTCTCAAACGCAAACTTGCTCTTTTTAATGCTATGCCTGCAAATGCAAAAAAAGCCTCAGTGACATCAACAGCAAAGCTTGATGAAGTAATGACTGAGGCAGAAAAATATACTCCACTTGGACGTGTCAGTATAGTTATGGATAGAAATATTACAAAACTAGAAGAGGGAAAATATAATCTAGTTTTAAAAGATCAAGATACAATAACGATACCATCTCAAATGGATACTGTAACTGTGTTTGGAGAAGTATTTAATCCAACTTCATTTGTCTACAATGATGATTTAGATGGGGAAGATTATATTAAGTTAGCGAGTGGATTTTCACAAGGTGCAGATGAAAGTAGTGTCTATGTCATTCATGCTGATGGAACAAGTGAACCTATTGTTAGTGGTTGGTGGATATTTAGCTCTTATGCAGATATCCAAAAGGGTGATACTGTTGTAGTTCCTCTTTATATCAAAGAGTATAATCAACTTGAAGTTTGGGATAGTGTTTCTAAAATTTTAGCTTCATTTGCCATTACTGCTGCAACAATGAATACATTAGGTGTTCTATAATGAATACTCAAGAGACAAACCTCATAGAAGAGGATGAGATAGATTTACGAGAGTTATGGCAGACAATTTTAAAGGGTAAAAAAATTATTGCTATCATTACGACAGTTGTAGTGATATTTACTCTTGTGTATGCTTTAAAATTACCAAATGTATATAAGTCTCAAACGGTGCTTATTCCTACGGAAAGTAAAGCTGGTGGTCTTGGTGGTTTAGGTGGACTTGCTGCTATGGCTGGTATCAGTATTGGCGGTGGTGGGAGTATGACACCTGATGTCGCATTTAACTCTTTATTAGATAATTATGACTTTATGAAAAAGTTTGTTGTCAGGAATAAGTTTGATGTGTATTATGAAGATGCAGATAGAGATAAAAACTATGTCTTTGCACTAGGGTTTCGTGGTGTTTATGATCTTTTTAAATCCTCTCCTAATGAAGATAAAGAAAAAGATTTAGAGAAAGAAGATTTTCTCATTATTAAAAATATCAAAAAAAATATGTCCATAAGTGCTGATAAAAAATCAGGGCTAATCACAGTTTCTTATAGTGATAGCGATAGAAAATTTTCACCTATCATAGTCAAAGCATTTTTACATGATGCAAGTGAGTACTTAGTGAAAAATAACCTTCAAATTATTAATCGTAAGTTAGGTTATTTTGAAAAAGAACTTAATAAAGCTGAGAGTTTTGAACTCCGTCAAAGTATCTCTGGTATGGTTTCGAGTATTCTTAAAGAGAAAGTGATGATGAAGTCTAAGAAGTACTATCAGTGTGATGTCTTAACGGCTGCTACCCCAGCTTACATAAGAGATAAAAGTAAGCCAAAACGTGCTTTAATCCTAATAGTTTCTTTTATTACAAGTATTATCTTAGGTGTCTTTTTAGTCTTCTTTTTAGAATTTATAAAAGGGAGTAAAGAGGAAGAAGAGAGTAAGTAAATATTTACTTACTTTACAATACCACTTCCTTTATAGTTTGCTGAGTGATAGATAGTCACTCCACTCTTTCTTGCATAGTATTTCATAAGTAGGTTTTGTAGTGTTGGTTCTATAGATGGGGCGAACCATGCATTATTACTTGTGGCTAGCATATATTTTACATCCCCCTTATAAAGCTCTGCACATGTCGCCTCGTAGCAGATGGCATTTCTAAACTTCACTCCTTTTATAATGAAATCAGTAGGGGCATCTGCTGTATGAAAATCACTTTCACCTTTGAAAAAAGTATCGTTTATGAACTTTCGAGCAAACTTAGGGAGGGGAATATACTCTCCAAAAGGAACAAGAACCAGTTTTTTTGCTATTACATATTTGCCATCTTCAAACTTGTAAGTTGCATTATAACTTGCACCATTCTCTTGAAGTAATCCCCCTGCAACGATAACAATACTATGCGATAGCTTCTCTAACTCCTTGATAAGATAAGGATTTTTATTTAGATAGAGTGGGAAAACAGACTCAGGAAAGAGAATGACATCATACTTTTTAGCTTTTGCTTTTTGTATTTCAGTGTAAATATATCTAATAGTTGGTATTTGTGCTGCTCTAGTCCATTTGTAATCCTGTTTTATATCGCTATTAACAAGTTTTATTTTGAGTGGTGCATTCTCTTGTTTAGGGTAGCCGTAGTTAATAGTTATAAGGAGTAAAAGAAGTGGTGCAAACTTATATCTTCTATCTTTTATGAGTTGAGGAAGAGAGAGGGCGAGTAAAACTGCAATAAGTTGGTACTTATAAACGCCAATATAACTATCAACAAATATAAGCTCAATCTGCAACCAGTTCCAATGAAAAGGCTCAAAAAAACTCAAACCAAAGAGAAGTATTGCTCTGATATAAGCTTTATCAGTAAAGTAGAGAGGTAAAAAGAAAAGAAGATAGATAAATCCAAAAGCGATAGTGATGATAGGAGTCATATAGCCAACACCTTGATACTTAAAACTATACCCTATCCAGTAGAACCAAAAAAGTCCTATGAAAAAACCAGCTATAAGTATGCTACGTTTAGGTATATAAAGAAAAAGTGCAAGTGAAGCAAGCCCAAAAAGAGTATTTACAAACTTATTAGTAAGGTTATACTCTGCAAAATAGATAAAGGCACTAAAGAGTGTCGCCGTAAGAAGACCGAGTAAAAATGTTTTTAAAATGTTATTCATAATGAAATTGTACACTTTTTATGCGACTATTAGTATAACTTTTGTATAATTGCCACAATTTTATTAACCAAGGAAGTTATTGATGCAAATCGTTTCTCAACTCTTACCATTCGTATTTTTAATTGCAATTATGTATTTTGTGATTATTCGCCCACAGCAAAATGAAGCAAAAGCTAAACAAGCAATGCTAGAAGCACTTAAAAAAGGTGATAAAGTAGTCACAAATGGTGGTTTTATCGTAGTTGTTCACAAAGTAGAAGAGAAATTCTTAACTGTGAAGATGAATGATGATACTATCACTAAAATCATAAAAGATTCCATTGCAAAGAAGTACGAGGATGAAGCTTAATTATCGCATAGTTATATTCGCATTAGCGATAGTTTTTGGTGTAGTTTTTTCTATTCCTTCTCTCACTCAGAGTGAGACAGGAAAGAAGATAACGCTAGGTCTTGATCTTCAAGGTGGGCTACATATGCTTCTTGGTGTAAAGACTGAAGAGGCTACAAAGTCTCGTATTAAGTCTATTACAGCAAGTATTAAGCACTTTGCAGAGCGTAATGACATTCTCATAGATGGACTTACTTTTGATGATTCTAGTGTAAAGTTTGAAATTCTTGATAGTGATGATAGTGCTAAGTTTGATGTTTTTTTCAAAAAGATAGAGGGTTCTGTTATCTCAAAAAACGGTTCTATTATTTCGCTAACTCTTACTCCAGAAGAGATGAAAAAAACAAAACAAGAGGCTATCAGTCAAGCTATAGAGACTATTCGTAACCGTTTAGACCAGTTTGGACTTTCTGAACCAGTTGTCGCAAAACAGGGTAAAGATAAAATCCTCGTAGAGTTGGCTGGTATCAAGTCTCAAGCAGATGAGCAACGCGCTCGTGAGCTTATCAGTCGTGCAGCAAAGCTTGAGCTTATGGCTGTTGATGAAGATAGAAATGCTCGCGTTTACAATATGAGTGAATCAGATGCTGCTGAGTATGGCGATATTATCTTGAGTGATGCAAAAAATCCAGCTATTAAATACCTTGTGCATGAGATTCCTATCCTAGATGGTGGTATGCTTACAGATGCAAATATGGGATTTGATAAAAACAACCGTCCTCTTATTAACTTCAAGTTAAACGCAGAGGGTGCAGATATATTTGGTGACTTTACAGGGAAAAATGTAGGCAAACGTCTAGCAGTTGTTCTCGATGGCAAGGTATATTCTGCTCCAAATATCAACGAGCGTATCGGTGGTGGTTCTGGGCAGATAAGTGGAAACTATACTGTTATGGAGGCAAAAGATTTAGCGATTGCACTTCGTTCAGGGGCACTACTTGCACCTATTTTTATGATGGAAAAACGATCAGTCGGTCCTAGTCTTGGTGCTGATAGTATTAAAGCTTCTATGATAGCACTTATTGGTGGATTTGTCTTAGTTATCCTCTTTATGATGGTTTACTACCGTATGGCTGGTGTGATTGCAAATATCGCACTTATCGCAAACCTCTTTATCCTCTTAGCTGTTATGAGTCTCTTTGGCGCGACTCTGACACTACCAGGTATGGCAGGTATTGTCCTGACAGTTGGTATGGCAGTCGATGCAAATGTTATCATCTCGGAGCGTATTCGTGAACTTATCTATGAGGGTAAGGCTATGAAAAAGGCTATTGATGAAGGGTACGCAAACGCGATGCGAGCTATCCTTGACGCAAATATCACGACACTTATTGCGTCTGTTGTACTCTATGCTTATGGAACGGGAGCTATTAAAGGTTTCGCTGTTACTATGAGTATCGGTATTATGGCTTCTATGCTTACGGCAATTCTTGGTACTCATGGTATCTACCAGTTACTTGAAGAGAAGATAGGCAAGAGTAAAAATTATAAACTTTGGTTTGGGATTAAGGGGTAATTATGGAATTTTTTAGATATACAAGAACCTTTGATTTTATGGGAAAATCAAAGCTTGCGATTGCTTTTTCTATAGTAATGGTGTTAGCTTCTTACGGAGTTTTACTTACAAAAGGTCTTAATTACGGTATTGACTTTGCAGGTGGAACGGTTGTGCAGGTGAAGTACACAAAAACTGCACCGATAGAGAAGATGCGTGAAGCACTTAAGAGTGATAAGCTTTTTGACAATGCAACTATAAGTGAGTTTGGTAAACCTGATGAAGTTGTTATTCGTATGAAAACAAGTAGTGCGAGTGTTACTAAAGATATAGGTGATGTAACTCGTCAAGTGCTTAAGGGTACTGGTGATTTTAAGGTTCGACGTGTGGATATAGTCGGTCCTACTGTAGGTGCTGAGCTTAAAGAGAAAGGAATGATGTCTTTAGTCCTAGCTATTTTAGGTATCTTAATTTATGTCGCTTTTAGGTTTGAGTGGCGTTTCGCTGTAGCTTCCATCGTGGCACTTGTTCATGATGTGAGTATAGCTCTTGGTATGGTCTCACTCTTTAGTATAGATGTAAACTTAGATGTTTTAGCGGGAGTTCTAACTATTTTAGGATACTCACTTAATGATACTATCATCGTATTTGACCGTATTCGTGAGGGTGTAACGAAAAATCGTTTGATGGGTCTTGAAGAGACTATCAACGAGTCTGTAACAAGAACATTAGCACGTACTACACTTACTTCACTTACGACATTTTTTGTGGTCTTTACACTCTTTATGTTTGGTGGAGAGATTATTCACCCGTTCGCGTTTACACTTCTTGTTGGTGTCGTTGTCGGTACTTACTCTTCAGTTTTCGTAGCGAGTCCTATTTTACTATGGTTTGGCTTTGATGTGAAAGAGTACCATGGTAAACTTGCGGCAAAAACAAAACGCGAAGCAGAGAAACAGAAAATGCGCGAGCAATTTGAGTCAGGTGTTGTATAACATAGAAGGAGCATATTTAGTATGGATTGGGGTAAAGTAGTATACGTATTTTTTTCATTGATGAGTTTAACATCGATAGCAGGTTTTCTTTATGAGAACACAGCTATCTCGCTCTTTGTAGCGGCAAGTGTAAACTTAATAAGTACTATCTTAAAGATAGGAGTGAGAAATCTTCTCTCAGCAGAGCTTTTAGCTTCCTCTTTAGTGGCTGATTTACACCTTATCCCTGCGTTTATATTTCTTGTGATTATAGGGAATGACAGTTGGGCTATCGCTCTCTCCATAGGTGCACTTATAGCAAATATTTTCTCTATGGGACTTGTCTATATTGAGAGTTCCAAGCAGAAAGAAGAGTATTAATAGAAAAAAATTATTAGGATAGTATAGTGGAATACATTTCATCAGACATCGAAAAAAAATGGCAAGAGTATTGGAAGCAAAACGAAAGTTTTGAGCCAAGTGAAGATTTTAGTTTAGATAAAAAATACATTCTTAGTATGTTTCCATTTCCGAGTGGTCGCCTACATATGGGTCATGTACGTAACTACTCTATAAGTGATGCTCTTGCACGCTACCATAGACAGCAGGGAAAAAATGTTCTCCACCCCATAGGCTTCGATAGTTTTGGAATGCCTGCTGAAAATGCAGCTATCAAAAATGGAAGTCATCCTAAAGGCTGGACTTACGACAACATCGACTATATGAAAAATGAGTTCTACTCTTTAGGTTTTTCTTTCAGCCGTAAACGCGAGATGGCGACAAGTGATGCACTCTACACAAAGTTTGAACAAGCTTTTATGATAGATATGTACAACAAAGGTCTGCTTTATCGTGAGAAAGGGATGCTTAACTGGTGTCCTCATGATGAGACAGTGCTTGCAAATGAGCAGGTAGTCGATGGTTGTTGCTGGCGTTGTGATACTCCTATAGTCAAAAAAGATATGAATCAGTACTACTTTAAGATTACAGAGTATGCAGATGAACTTTTAGATGATTTGAAAAAACTAGAGGGTGGCTGGCCTAAGCAGGTCCTTACTATGCAGGAGAACTGGATAGGCAAGTCAAATGGTTTGGCGTTTGATCTCTTTTTGGATGAGGCTTCAAAAGAAAAACTAAACTCTCAGTTTGAGAGCTTTGATGTCTTTACTACTCGCCCTGATACAATCTATGGCGTTAGCTATACGGCGTTAGCACCTGAGCATAAAATCGTTACTTATATGATAGAACAGAAACTTTTAAGTGATGAAGTGATAGCTGAAATTACGAAGATGAAAAATATGTCTTCCATCGATAGACAAAAAGAGAAAGCTGGTCTTGCTTTGGGTCTTGATGTCATTCATCCATTAACAGGGAAAACTATTCCAGTATGGATAGCAAACTTTGTACTAATGGACTACGGCTCTGGTGCAGTTATGGCTGTTCCTGCTCATGATGAGAGAGATTATGACTTCGCCAAAAAATATGACCTCCCTATAAACGCAGTTATTAAACCAAAAGATGCAGAAGTAGATGTGAGTGAAAAAGCATTTACAGATACGGGAGTGCTTTTTAACTCTGCCGAGTTCGATGGTCTCAACTCTAAAAAGTCTCAATACAACATCATTAAAATGTTTGAAGAGAAAAAAATTGGTGCAAAAACTACAAACTATAGACTTAAAGATTGGGGAGTGAGTCGCCAGCGTTACTGGGGTGCTCCTATTCCTTTTGTTCACTGTGAGGATTGTGGTCTTGTGATGGAGAAAAAAGAGAATCTCCCTATCGCTCTTCCAGATGATGTAGAGATAAATGGAGAGGGTTCTCCACTAGAGAATCATCCAACTTGGAAACATTGTAAATGTCCAGAGTGTGGCAAAGATGCTCTTCGTGAGACGGATACGATGGATACATTTGTGCAGTCTTCATGGTACTTCTTGCGTTTTTGTGCCTCTCCTGAGACACTAGAGAAGATGGCGTTTACTCCTGAGGAAATAAAGTACTGGATGGGTGTTGATCACTATGTTGGTGGTATTGAGCATGCTATCTTGCACCTCCTTTATGCGAGATTTTTCACAAAAGTCTTCCGTGATTTAGGTTACTTAGAGTTTGATGAGCCTTTTGATAAACTCCTTACACAAGGTATGGTGCTTAAAGATGGAGCGAAGATGTCTAAGTCTAAAGGCAATACTGTTGATCCTGATGAGATTATCGCAAAGTATGGAGCTGATACAGCACGCCTTTTCATCCTTTTTGCTGCACCACCTACTCAAGAGCTTGAGTGGAATGATAGTGCCGTTGAGGGTGCTCATAAGTTTATAAAGCGTTTCTTTGATAGAAGCGCTAATGTTGTAGCAACTGATACCAAACCAGTTATAGAACATAGTAGTTTAAGCAAAGAGGAAAAACTAGCACGCAAGAAAGTGTATGAAGCGCTAAAACGCTCAAACGAAGTCTATGAAGAACGTTATACTTTTAACACATTAATAGCAGGTGTAATGGAAGCTATTAATGCTCTGAATGCTCAAAGTAATAGTGCTGTATG
This sequence comes from Sulfurimonas sp., assembly GCA_027056465.1. GTDB lineage: Bacteria > Campylobacterota > Campylobacteria > Campylobacterales > Sulfurimonadaceae > Sulfurimonas. The sequence continues at coordinate 6,642 of JALUKS010000179.1, read as the reverse complement.
GAGTGAAGGTTACTGGGTAATAAGTTCCATAATGGAACCTATTATTCCTCATACATGTTGGGATATTTCAAGTAAATGTTTCAATCTTAAAAACCTTACAAAACAGGAAATAGTAGAAGAGGTTTTTATAGAGGATAGCATCACTTTAGGTGTAGCACTCAATGGTAAAAACCGTGGAGAGATAGAAGTCGCTCCTGATGCTTCAAAAGAGGAGATATTATTACTTGCAAAAGAGAGAGTTGCAAAGTGGCTAGAGGATAAGACTATTGTCAAAGAGATAGTTGTTCCGAAAAAACTCGTTAATTTTGTAGTGAAAGGGTAGGGATGTTAAAAATGGCACAATCTAGTAAATTATTTGTTATACTACTGGTAGTAATAACTTTTATAGGTTGTGGTTATATCCCTAGTGCAAGATATGCACGTACTGTTTTGGGAGATAAAATTAGTACGAGAGTAATTATCTCTCCAACTGATCCAGAAAATAGTGTTATAGTTAAGGATGCTGTAGACCTTGCGATTATTGAAGTTTTTCATGCTTCTTTGAGTGATAAAAAAGGCTCTAATACACATTTAACTATAAGAATTTCTAAACCAGTTTATCATGCACTTCAGTATGATAGTAATGGGTATATTGTCTCTTATCGAGCGACGATAAGCTTATCAATTACTAGAGTATCTAAAGAGATAAGAAAAAAATATACAAGTAGTGGAACTTATGATTTTTCAGTTGATCCAAATGCTGTTCTAACTGATCAGCAGCGTTTTGATGCTATTGAATATAGTTCTATAAAAGCGATTTCAGCCTTTGTAGCTCACGTCTCAGCTGAGGGTTCACAAAAAAAACAGGAGAAAAGATAGATGACAATTCAAGCGATAATTAACAATGCAGTCAAGAGATTAAAATTAGAGGGGAGACTACTAACTCCTGATGCTTATGCAGAAGCTTTTTGTAAAGAAGCAAAAAAAGCAAAGATGAATGTAGAAGATTGTGAACATCTCTCTAAATTTACCAAGAGTCTTAATTCTGATTTTCAAAAAGATCTCCGCAACTATCGTATACAGACTATGAATGAGTTTGTGCGTTTTCTTATTGCAAAACTTAACCGAACAAATTCTACACAAGCTTCTGATACCATAGAATCTCAAGTTCTCTTAGCAAAAAGAGTTTTTCAAGTGATAGAAGTACTACACAATAAGGAAGCTTCAGACTTAGCACGAAAGACCATAGAAATTTTAGAGTCAGGTGCTCAAGCAAATCAAATAGACTCTTTTCGCCAACTTTGGGTAAATTTTTTAACAACTTATGATGATACTTTTTTACAAAAACTTAGAGAACACGGAAATATAGATACAAGCAATCTTCGCAAAACTATAGAAAACTTAAACATAAAAGTAGCTAAAAGTAATTCCAATGAGTTAAGTTTTGAAAAAATATCTAAACTTCTAACTGCTTCATTTGTTCCTTCTATCGCCTCAAGTATGAATGAAACAATAGCTGATATAAGTCTCAGAATCCGTAAAAATCCAGATATTTTAGAAACAGAGACTATAGAAAAAGAGATTAAAACAGCTATTGCTCTTCGTATCGCTCTTGATAAAGAGAGTGTTAAGGAAATGATAGAGTCTATAGATGGTGTGCTAGATAAATTAAGTCTACGCCTTATTGATATGATAGAACATTCTGATAATTCAACTGCAGAGATACAAGAGATTAAAAAAGAGCTAGAATCTTACACAGAAGAGAACTCTTCTAACTTTAAAACAACACATAAAAAACTCTATACGATAGCTCTTGCTCTTGAGGAGAATACAAAAGCATTAAGTATTGATCTTAAAGGACACTCTTCAGAGGTTTCAGCACTATCTGCAAAAGTGAAAAAACTTGAAAAAGATTTAGAAGCTGCAAAAAAAGAGTCTAAAGAAGACTTCCTAACTAAGCTCAATAATCGACGTTCTTTAGATGAATTTATGGAGATAAAAGAGGCAGAATTTAAAAGGTATGAAAGAAATTACTCTTTAGTAATGTTTGACCTTGATAAATTTAAAAATGTTAACGATACTCACGGTCATGATGCAGGAGATGCTATTCTTGTTGCATTTTCAAAAATATTGAAAAAAGAGTGTCGTAAAGTAGATACTTTAGGGCGTTTTGGTGGCGAAGAGTTCGTTGCAGTTTTAAGTGACACAGATACAAAAGGTGGTTTCATTTTTGCAGAAAAAGTACGTAAAAAGGTAGAAAAATCACGTTTTATGTACAAGGGTAATCGTATTAATATAACAGTGAGTTCAGGAGTTGCTGAACGCAAGAAGTATGCTTCCCTTGAATCTACACTTAAAGCATCAGATGATTACCTTTATAAAGCAAAAAATAGTGGTCGAAATCGTGTAGAGTATAAAAGATAGTTGTGCTAGCGAGTTTTTTAGAAGCAAAACCTCTTTTTTATGAAGAGATAGATTACGAGAGAATGCCAAGAGTTTATCAGAAGATAAAAACATCTTTGCAGCTTCCTAAAATCATACATATAGTGGGTACAAATGGAAAAGGTACAACAGGGCGTTTTTTAGCAACTGCACTCTACTCCCTTGGTAAAAAAGTCGTTCATTATACATCTCCTCATATAGTGCATTTTAGTGAACGCATTTGGTTAAATGGCACTGATATATCTAGGGTATTATTAGATAGTACTCACTTGAAATTACTCTCTCTTTTAGGAAAAAAAGATGCAGATGCTCTAAGCTATTTTGAGTATACAACACTCTTGGCTCTTTTAGTGTCTCAGGATACAGAGTATCTTGTGCTAGAAGCAGGTTTAGGTGGAGAGTATGATGCGACTGCTGTTTTTGCAAATGTACTTACACTTATAACACCGATAGATAGAGATCATGAAGCATTTTTAGGTTCCACTATCGAGAGTATTGCACAGACAAAACTTAATGCTATTCAAACGAAAGCTATCATAGGGAAGCAGAAACATTCAAAAGTTTTAGAGATAGCTAGAACTCTCGCAAAAGAGAAAAACTTACAGATTTTCATGCTTGAGACTCTTTTAAGAGAAAAAGATGAAGAAAAAATAGCTTGTATTGCCCAAGAAAATCATCTTGTTCCTTATTTGCTAGATAATCTTCGACTCGCTATTGCTGCTTTAAAAGAGTTAGATATCGCTTATGATGTGGCAAATTTTCAAAAAAGTAGACTCTTTGGGCGTTTAACAGAGTATAAAAAAAATATCCTGCTCGATGTCGGGCATAATACACTCGCAGCAAAAGCGATAGTAGAGACACTGCAAGGTAAAAAATATATATTGGTTTATAATAGTTACAGTGATAAAAACTATACAGAAATTTTGAAACTGCTTAAACCTATCATCGAGTCTGTAGAAGTTATTGGTATTGAAGATAAGAGAGGTGAGTCTCTTTTAGTGATGCAAGAGACTCTAAATATCTTAGATATAAAAAACACTCTACACACAAAAATAGTAGAAGAAAAAAATTATTTAGTTTTTGGATCATTTAGTGTTGTAGAAGCTTTTTTAAAGGGACAAGATGAATAACCATTTTACAGTTACCATTCATGATGATAATGGAGTAAAGCAGTTTAATGTGCACCGTTTTGTAAAAAAAGCGATACTTTATGCACTTATTTTTATTATGAGTATGGTAATTATTGCTGTAGGGACTATTCTTTACTTAAACAATAGTGTTAAACAGATAGAAAATAAACGTGATAGTATAGAGCTTGCATATCAAAATATAAAAAAAAATAATTTAAAACTTCAGAGGAGTATGGCGCAGACAAATAACTCTTTAGATGAGAAAAAAAAAGAGTTAGATACTCTCTCTGATTCTCTCTCTGAGATAGAAAAAATGATAGGCTTAAAGCCAATTGGGGATGAGTCCTTAGCACAAAGAGTAAGTGCAACAAAAATAAGTTCACAGCACCGTGCAGTTCTTATGCAACTTATTCCAAATGGCTCACCTATAGAGTATCATGGTATCACGAGTAAATTTGGCTGGAGAATTCACCCTACTCTGCATAAACGCGAGTTCCATCGTGGTACAGATATGAAAGCAAAGCTTAACACTAAGGTGTATGCTCCTGCTGATGGTATTGTGGAGTGGTCAGGCTATCATAAACGAAGTGGTTATGGTCGTTTGATAATTCTTGAACATTCCTATGGATTTAAAACATACTACGGTCATTTAAACAAAACTGTGGTAAAATCTGGGCAATTTGTAAAAAAGGGAACTCTTATTGGCTATACCGGTAATTCTGGTATGAGTAATGGGCCACATTTACACTACGAAGTGCGATTTCTTTATCGTAGTCTTAACCCTTACTGGTTCTTAAAATGGACACAGAAAAATTATGATGAAATATTTAAAAAGGAAAAAAAAGTACCATGGCAATCTTTAATAAAGGCAACAGCACATCTCAGACTTGTTCAAACTCAAGCACAATAATTCAAGGAAAGGCTGAACTCTAATGTCACAAACAGCTCTTTTTAACCACTTTAAAACCCACAAGCATACGGAGTTAGATATTCTCATTTGCGAGGATATGAAAGAGGCAGAGTCTCTTGAGAGTGTTACGAAATACTTCAAACGCGAGACTATTCTCTTCCCAGATTTTCGTGCTACTTATGGGGATGATTTGCGCTCTTACAAAGAGGAGCTTCAAGAACTCTTCTCCTCTCTTCGTGCTTACCATAGTGCTAAGAAAAAACCACTTATCATTTCGCCACTCAAAACACTCCTGTTTCCTCTCCCTAAAGCAGAGTTTCTTGACTCCACTATTTTAGAGTTTGGAAGTGAAATAAATCTCAGTGAGTTTAAAGAGCAGATGCTCTTTTGGGGATACACTTTTGTAGATATGGTGCAGGTTGCAGGGGAGATAAGTCACCGTGGAGATATTCTGGATATTTTTATTTCCTCCTCGCCAAACCCCTATCGTATCTCTTTTTTTGATAATGAGATTGAGCAGATAAAAGAGTTTGAGTTAGAGACACAGAGAACTCTTGGCGATGAGCTTGATATGGTGGAAGTTCGTAGTGCTTTTTATGCTCTTGATGCACAAAACTTTGAGGCATTAAACGCGAGAGTGGTGTCAAGTGAATTTGATGCTATGCTCAAAGATGTAGCCTCCTTAGGTTTTTGGCATTTAGAGGAGATGGCAGAGAACTTTTTAGAGGGCAAAAATGTACAACTCTCTAAAAATCTTGATGACCTCCTCAAAGATGCTTATGGAATAAACAATCCAACTCTCTCCCGTGAAGCTTTCAACCTCCCAGTGCTAGAGCAAAATGATGCTATAAAAGAGCTAGTAGTAGCAAACGCAGAGCATCTTCTCAATGTCCATCGTGCTAAAAAGATAACAGTCATAGCAGCAAACGCAGCGACTATCAAACAAGCAGGGATATATGACACCCAAAATATCACTAAAATCACTGCTGGTTATATCTTAAATATTCTCACTCCTGATGAGATGATTATCTCTTTAAATAGGGTAGATAAAAAACGCCGTAGAAGAAAGAGTTCTATTCTCCTTGATGACCTCAAAAAAGGGGACTATGTCGTGCATGAGGATTATGGAGTCGGGATATTTGACTCGATAGAACAGACTGAAATTCTCGGTGGTGTCAAAGACTTTATAGTCATAAAATATGTAGGCGATGATAAGATACTTTTGCCAGTTGAAAACCTTGACTATATCGACAGATATATAGCTGGTGGTGGTTCTACCCCTGTTTTGGATAGACTCGGTAAGGGAAACTTCGGTAAGCTTAAAGCAAAAGTGCGTAAAAGATTACTAGAGATTGCAGGGCAGATTGTAAACACTGCGGCAGCTCGCGCGCTCATAAAAGCACCAAAAATAAATCTCTCCAAGCAGGAGTTAAAAGTGTTTCAAAAACTTTCAGGGTTTGAATATACAGAGGATCAGACAAACGCCGTTAAAGATATTTTAGGGCAAATGGCGACTGGAAATATCATGGATAGACTTCTAAGTGGCGATGTAGGATTTGGCAAAACGGAGATAGCACTTAACACTATCTTTGCAGCACACAAGTCAGGCTATCAGTCGGCGTTTATAGTCCCTACGACACTTCTCTCTGCACAACATTGGCGTTCGCTTGATGAGCGTTTTTCTGAGCTAGGTATTCGCTATGCTAAGCTTGATAGATTTGTAAGTACCAAAGATAAAAATGCTATCATAAAAGGACTCGCTTCTGGAGAGATAGATACCGTCGTAGGTACGCATGCACTCTTTGGTTTGGAGTTTAAAAAACTGGGTGTGGTTATCATCGATGAAGAGCATAAGTTTGGAGTCAAGCAAAAAGAGAGGATAAAAGAGTTGTATCATAATGTACACCTTTTAAGTATGTCAGCAACACCAATCCCTCGCTCACTCAACCAAGCACTAAGCTCTATAAAAACGATGAGCCAACTCCTTACACCTCCAAGTGAACGCCAAGGGGTAAGAACTTTTGTTAAAGAGTATGAAGAGAAACTTATCAAAGAGGTTATACTAAGAGAACTTCGCCGTGGTGGGCAGGTCTTTTATGTCTATAACTCCATTGACCATATGCCTATAAAACTCGGCGAACTTAAAGCTCTTCTGCCTGAACTTAGAGTCGTAATGCTCCA
>JALUKS010000178.1 GCA_027056465.1 Sulfurimonas sp. | reverse complement strand
CAGATTTTAGATGAAGAGAAAGATAACCGTGCAACTATCGCTTACTGTAATGGAGAGGGTCTCTCAAAAGAGGGCTTTGAAGTTTTAGTTGGCGAAAAGATAGGTTCTCCTAACTATGTAGATGAGATTAGTATCTGTCTTGAGACTGCTCTTGGTGGTTATGTAAATACTATCGGTACTTATGGTGAATCAGACTTAAATAATGCTGACTACTTAATCTGTGCTGGTGCGAACAGAGCTGAAGCTATCATCACTCCTGATACTATGGATCTCTTTAAGCGTTCTAAAGGTCGAGGTCTCAAGACTATTGTTTTAGATCCACGATTTACAAACACTGCAGCAAAAGCTGATAGATGGTATGCAGTAAACCCAGGTACTGACCTCGCGTTTGTTCTTGCACTTACTTATGTTGTCATCAAAGAAGAGTTATATGATAAAGCATTTGTTGCAAAACATGTTGATGGATTTGACGAGTATAAAAAACATATACTTTCAAATAATTATACACCTGAATGGGCAGCAAAAATCACAAATATCTCTGCAAAAGAGATTACTAAAACAGCTCGTGAATTTATGGCTGCACGTAGTCCTATCTACTATCAAGGTCGTAGAAGTGTATTTTCAAAAAATGACTTCCAACTTCGCCGTGCTATGGCAATCTTCCAAGGTCTAAGTGGTAACCTAGATAAAAAAGGTGGTATCGTTTACGGTCAAAAACTACAACTTCCAAAAGAGGAGATCAATGCACCTCTCTATGCGCAAGTTGAGTCTAGATTTGACACTGAGGGAATCGCTATTCCATCACTGAAAACTGGTTCATGGATTGTTATGAGAAATATGGTTCTTGAGGGCAAAAATCCCTATCCAGTAAGAGCGATGTTGATGAGAAAGCACAACCCAATGAGTGGTGTTCCAAATACAAAGAAAACTGAAGAGTTCCTTAGAAAAATGGATCTCAATGTTATGATTGACATCCTGCCTAGTGATACTACAATGTTTGCTGATGTTGTTTTACCTGAAGCAAGTTACCTTGAGAGAACTTCTCCAGTAGCTAGTTATGGTGGGATGGAACCTGCGATTGTTCAAAGAAAAGCAGCTACAAAACCTCTTTATGAAACAAGAACTCCTGAAGTTATCTACAAAGAGTTAGCTGAAAAACTTTCACTTCCACTCTGGGAAATCACGAAAAAGTATGATGAAGATGTTCAAGATGATACAGAAGGTATGAGTGAAAAAGAGATTTTAGCATACTATAAAGAGAATGGTTTTGATTTATCTGAGCCTTGGGAAAAACCTGTTCATGAGCAAAATGAAGAGAGAATTACAAAAGCATTTGGTAAAAAGGCTTGGGAAATCTTAGATGAGAAGGGTGTTTTCTATCCAAACATCGAAGAGTACCATACACAACTCAATCCAAATGAGTTCCAGTACTATCCTGAGAACAAAAAGCACTATACAACACAGGGCGATAAGTTAAAAGTTAAATGTAACTTAACTAACTTAACGAAAAAAGGTGTTGATTCTATGCCAGCATGGCATGATGATATGGCATTCAATGTTCCTGCAAATAAATTTAGACTTATCACAGGTCGTCATGCACAGTTTACACAAAGTGGTACAACGAACAATATGATGCTAAGAGATTTAATCCCTACAAACTACATCTGGATGAACAATCAAGTATGTGAGAAGATGGGAATTGCTTTTGGTGACACAGTGGAAGTAAAAAGTCCTATTGGTAAAATAACTATTATGGCTTATCCAACAAATAAAATCGCTCCAAATCAAATCTTTATGCTTCACGGTTTTGGTGGAAGCAGTGAGAAGATGGAGATAGCAAATGGTAATGGTGCGAATGATGCTCTCCTTATCGAAGATAAGATTGAGCCAGTGTATGGTGCAGCAGTTATGCATGATACAAATGTAGAAATTAGGAAGGTGTAATTATGGCTAGATATGGAATGGCACTTGATTATAAAAATTGTATCAACTGCAAAGCGTGTGAAGTCGCTTGTAAAGAAGAAAATGGTGTAGAACTTGGTGCAGAAAAGCATAGAATCTGGGTAGGTGCAGACAATCCTAAAGGTGAATGGCCACTTTTAGATATAGCTTCAGCTGCCTTTTTACCAAGTCAATGTCAGCATTGTGATGATGCTCCTTGTCAAGAGGTTTGTCCAACACATGCAACATATTATGATGACAACGGAGTTGTACGAGTAGATGCTGAAAAATGTATCTTATGTTCATACTGTATAGAAGCTTGTCCTTATGATGCACGTTATGTTGATGA
>JALUKS010000177.1 GCA_027056465.1 Sulfurimonas sp. | reverse complement strand
AAGAAAACTAATCAGCTTCGACTGGGCAATAAAAAGAATCCTAAGAAGTAAAGCAAACTTTGAAATCCTAGAGGGTTTCTTATCTGAACTTCTCAAAGAAGATATAACAATCCTAGAAGTACTAGAATCTGAATCAAACCAAGAGAGAAGAGATGATAAATTTAATAGACTAGATATAAAAGTAAAAAACCAGAACCAAGAGATACTCCTCATAGAAATCCAATACGATAGAGAGATGGATTATCTCCAAAGAATACTCTATGCTTCAAGTAAAGCTATAACAGAACATATGAAAGAGTCAGACTCATACTCTAAAGTAACTAAAATAATATCAATATCTATCCTCTACTTTAACTTCGGAGATGGAGATGACTATATCTATAAAGGAACTACTAACTTTATAGGTCTTCACAATAAAAGCTTACTCCAACTCAACGAAAAACAGAAAGAACTCTACAAAGTGGAGAGTGTAGAGAATATCTACCCAGAATACTACCTCATAAAAATTAAAAACTTTGAAAATAACTCAAAAGATAGCCTAGATGAATGGATAAACTTCCTAAAAAATGAAGAGATAGTAGAAAATCCAACAGCTAAGGGATTACTCAAAGCAAAAGAGACACTAGACTACCTCAAAATGGATGATGATGAGAGAGAAGAATACGAAAGATACCAAAAATCACTTCACGACCAAGCAAGTGCTTATGAATCAACCTATGTAGTTGGTAGAATTGATGGGATGAAACAGGGGATTGAGAAGGGGATGAAGAAGGGGATTGAACAGGGGATTGAAAAAGGCAAGGAAGAAGAAAAAATGAGTATTGCTAGAAATTTACTAAAAGCAAATATTGATATTGATACTATCATTTTATCAACAGGTCTCTCTAAAAAAGAGATCGAAAAATCTAAAGGGCTAAACTAAAATGTCAAGAAAACTAATCAGCTCTTTTTCATATCCATAATTGTAACACATATCCTAAAAAAAGCTCTTAAAAGTTATAGCATAGTTGACTTTAAGCCCCCCCCCGTTATAATGGTTAGCATTAAAACAAAGGATAAGACGATGTCTATTAAACTGAAACTGATTTTAGGAACACTTCTTGCCACGATTATATTGGCAACATCCATCACTTTTGTAGCTGAGCATAAAGCCTCTTCTGCTCTACAAAATGGAGATATGGAGAAGTTAGAGGCGATTACTGAGTCAAAACGTGGAGAGATTACGAACTACTTGGACTACATAGGTGGGCTTTTGACATCACTTGCTCAGCAGAGAGGAACTGAGGATGCTTTTATGGCACTGAGTAGTTCATGGTATCAGATAGCGAGTGAGTCAAAGCTCAACTTAGGAACTGTTACGAGTGACTTAAAGAGTAACTTCGCATCGCAGTATATCTCTGCTGTAAATTATGATGTTCCAAATTGTGCTTCTAAGAGAAGTATAGATGCGTACATTCCAAAAAGTCCAAATGCTAAGATTGCACAGTATATGTTTATCGTAGATAATAGCCAAAAACTGGGTGAGAAAAATGGTATGAGTTACAATCCAAAATACTCTGCTATCACTTATATGCAAGTACATAAGAGATACCACAGCTCATTTAATAGATTTTTAGAGAGTTTTGGTCTTTATGACATCTTTATGGTAGATATGAAAGGGAATGTTATCTATACAGACTTTAAAGAGAAGGATTTCTCTACAAACTTAAAAAATGGTGCTTATAGTAACACAGGTATAGCAAGAGCATATAAAAAAGCACTCAACCTTGGTAAGGGAAAAATCGCCTTTGATGATTTCAAACCTTATGAGCCGAGTTACAATGCAGCAGCAGCATTCATAGCGACTCCTATCTTTGTTGATGGTGTAAAAAAGGGTGTGATGATTTTTCAGATGCCAGTTGATGCTATCAATAAAATCATGAGATTTGATGAACACTACAAAGAGGCTGGACTTGGAGAGAGTGGAGAGAGTTATCTTGTCGGTAGTGATTATAAGATGCGAAGTAACTCCCGTTTCACAAAAGATATAAAAGACAGAGTTGTTCAGGCACTAGGTACGACTATCGGTGTTTGGAGTGTGAAAACTGCGAGTACAAAAGCAGTTTTTGCTCAAGGGAAAAAGAGAGGAAGTGGTGTCATAGATGACTATCGTGGTGTGAGTGTCTTGAGTGCTTATGCTACTGTCAATGTCTATGGAACTACGAAGTGGGCAGTGGTAGCAGAAGAGGATAAATCTGAAGTTATGAAGCCTGCTCATGAGCTGGTACAGAGTATGGTTATCACTTCTGTTGTTGTCTCTTT
>JALUKS010000176.1 GCA_027056465.1 Sulfurimonas sp. | reverse complement strand
TTAAAAACAGTAGTTTTAAATCGTTTCGCCACAGCCGATGAAGTAGCAAAAACCATTGTTTGGCTAGCTACTGATTCACCTGAGTACATTAATGGTACGACGGTGGATATAAATAATGGTTCGTATATGCGATGAAACAGCAGATTTACCAAATAGATGCTTTTGCTAATAGACTTTTTGAGGGGAACCCTGCAATGGTTTGTCCTCTTGAAGAGTGGATCAGTGATGATCTTATGCAACAAATAGCCGCAGAAAACAACCTCTCTGAAACAGCATTTTTTGTAAAAAGTAATTCTAAATATGCTCTGCGTTGGTTCACACCTAAAAGTGAAGTAGATATGTGTGGTCACGCAACATTAGCTGCTGCCTATGTTCTTTTTGAGTGTATGAATTATAATGATGAAATGATTATTTTTGAGACAAAAAGTGGTGATTTAATCGTGCAGAAAGAGGATGAAAGTTTTGTTATGGATTTTCCAGTTCAGGCTATAACTCCATGTAATATTACAGAACAAATTGAAAAAGCTTTTGGTCTAAAACCTATAGCGGTATTTGCCTCTATGGACTATATAGTAGTTTTTGAGAATGAGAAAGATATTTTAAATGCAAAACCCAATTTGACTCTTTTAAAAGAACTTGATTTAAGAGGGGTATGTATTACCTCTGGAAGTAAAGAGTATGATTTTGTAACAAGATTTTTTGCACCTAAATATGGCATAGATGAGGATCCTGTTACAGGTTCGGCTTTTACACAGTTGGTAAGCTATTGGCATCAAGAACTTGGAAAAATAAGCTTTCATGCTAAGCAACTTTCGAGCCGAGGTGGTGAGATTTGGTGTGAGTTGATAGATGATCGGGTAAAGTTATCTGGAAAGTGTATAAAATATTTGGAAGGTGAGATAGAGATATGAAAAAGATGAAAATTTTGCTGATATACCCAATCACAGTAATGTAAAAATCTATGGATAGTAATCAAAATTTACAAACCATAAAAAATTTAGTTGGTGATACTATCACAGAGGACAATCTAAAGTTCATTGATTGTTTTGTCTCTCCTGGGTTATCTATGTTTATGCCTATAGGAGGAAATTGTGGTTATGCTATTACTCCTAATCATAAGCATCCCTCGTATATGTTTGTTCTTGCCTATGATTGTGAAACGGAAGTCATTATAGAAGAAAGAAAAATACAATCTTCTCCCAATAGTATATTTTGTCTCTCTCCTGAACTTGAACATCATGAAGTGCAAAACTATTTGCCACCTAAGTATTGTGCTATATTTATTGAAGTAGCATTATTTGAAGAAAATTTAAAAAATTATACCCAAGAGATAGTAAAATTTAATGGACAAATTGTCAATATAAAAAATAGTAAATTAGATCAGTTGGTACGAAATTTCATGATTGAGTCTTATAGTAATCATGCATCAAAAGAAGCAGTTTTAGATAGTATAGCCATACTAATCACACATGAAATTATAAGAAATGTAATTGATTATCATAGAGATGAAACTCCAATAACAGATAATATGCTTATTAATGAAGCTATAAAATTTATCAATATAGGGTTTGAACAAGATATAACCATTGAAAGATTAGCTAAGTTATCAAAACTATCTAAAAGCCATTTTACAAAGCTTTTTACCGAAGAGATGAAAGTGAGTCCTATGGTTTATCTAAAAACGATTAGATTACAAAATGCAAAAAAGATGTTAAGGGCAAAAGAACTGTCTGTCACACAGGTTGCTAGACAATGCGGCTTCAACTCTGTCTCTTATTTCACGAAACTTTTCAAAGAGTATTTTAATGAAACACCAAAAGAGTTTATGCAAAGAGTGAAATAATTTAAATTTTATAGTTTTTAGTAGGATTATTATATTTTTTATTTTTTATATTCTGTAGAATATTTTAAAAACCAGGAACTAAAATGAACTATAATGATATACTAGAATTTGTAACTGCTAATCCTGTTTGCACTATTGCTACAGCCGATAAAAACCAACCCCATGTAAGAGCATTCTTAACTAATATTATTGAAGGAAAGATTTACTTTACAACCTCTTTAGATAAAAAAGTAGGTCAGGAGATAGTACGCAATAAACAGAGTGAACTTTGTTATTTGTCTTCTGATTTTTCTAAAATGCTTAGAATTACAACTACTCTTGATATACAAGACAATAAAAATATAAAGCAACATCTGATAGACACAAGAGAGTATCTAAAGCATTTCAGTGTAGATGATCCATCTTTTATCCTTTTTACTTTATCAAACTCTATGGCAAGGTTTTGGAAACTTGAGGACAATTTGAAAG
>JALUKS010000175.1 GCA_027056465.1 Sulfurimonas sp. | reverse complement strand
ATCATAAACAAAATATGGCTCTAGCTCTTTCTCTTTAGCATACTCTACAAATCTTTTTAAAGCTGGATTCATACCAGACACATCACCACCTGAACATAATATTGCAATGTTATTCATGAAAATCCTTTTATAAGAATTCTAGCATTAATACCTGAAAACTTCATAAACAGCTCATAGAGTAGTGATTTTTCGATATAATATCTTTATCTATAAAAGGTAAACTATGACAAATATAATACTCTGCGGTGGCAGTGGAACAAGACTATGGCCTATAAGTAGAACTCTTATGCCAAAACAATTCGTAAAACTATTTGAAGAGAAGTCTCTTTTTCAATTAACAGTTGAAAGAAACAGTAAAGTTTGTGAGAGTCAATTTATAGTTTCAAATACAGACCAGTACTTTTTAGCACTTGACCAGCTTGAAGAGTTAACTAAAGAGAATAACAGATACTTATTAGAACCAGTAGGAAGAAATACAGCTCCGGCTATTGCTCTTGCATGTATGGCTTTAGATAAAGAAGAGATAGTTTTAGTGACACCCTCTGATCATCTCATAAAAGATGAAACTGAGTATGCAAAGGTTCTCCTTCAAGCCAAAGAATTAGCCAATCAAAATAATCTTGTAACTTTTGGAATAAAACCATCTTTTGCTGAGACAGGCTTTGGATATATTGAGGCTGAAGGACTGAATGTTCAAGCATTTCACGAAAAGCCTGATTTTGAGACAGCAACTTCTTATCTTAAAGCAGGAAATTACTACTGGAATAGTGGTATGTTCTGTTTTAAAGCTGGAATATTCTTAGAGGAGCTTAAAAAGTACTCTCCTGAGGTTTATAAGGCTTGTGAGTATGCTCTTCATAATGTTAATGATGCTGCTAGTGAGATGATAAGAGTTAAGCATGATGATATGCTTGAGATACCTGAAGACTCTATAGATTATGCCGTAATGGAGAAATCTCAAAAAGTAAAAGTTGTTCCATCGGATATAGAGTGGTCTGATGTAGGTAGCTTTGATGCACTTTATGAAGAGCTTCCAAAAGATGAAAATGGGAATAGTCTCAATAATAAACATATATCTATAGACTCTAAAAACAATCTTATCCAAGGGATAGATAAATACATAGCTACCATAGATGTAGAAGACCTCATAATAGTAGATACGGGAGATGCTCTTCTTGTCAGTAAAAAAGGAAGCTCACAAAAAGTAAAGCAGGTTGTAGCAGAGATAAAGAAAACTACAGAGTTGCATAACATACACCTAACAGGCTACAGACCATGGGGTAGATATACAGTTTTAGAAGATACTCCAGGCTATAAGATAAAACGCATAGAAGTAAACCCAGGAAAACGCCTAAGTCTCCAAAAACACTACCATAGAAATGAGCACTGGATAGTAGTGAGTGGAACAGCAACAGTTACGGTAGGCGATAAGACCATGCTCATAAGACCAAATGAGAGTACTTACATCAAGATGGGTGAAATTCATAGACTTGCAAATGATGGTAAAATACCCGTTATACTTATAGAAGCACAAGTTGGCGAGTATACTGGAGAAGATGATATTGTTCGTCTTGAAGATGATTTTAAGAGATAGATAAGATAAGTAACTAAATTATTGGGATTTTCTAAAGAAAATTTAGATAAAATTCCATTAATTAAACATTGAGTAAAAGGATTTTCATTGGCAAAAAGAGCATTAGTAAGCGTTAGCGATAAAGCAGGTGTAGTTGAGTTTTGTACTTCTTTAGTAAAAAATGGTTATGAGATTATCTCAACTGGTGGAACTTACAAGAAGTTAGTAGAGGCTGGGATTGCAGCTATTGAGATTGATGAAGTTACAAAATTCCCTGAGTGTTTTGAGGGGCGTGTAAAAACGCTAAACCCTTATGTTCATGGTGGGATTTTACATCGTCGTGACAAGCAGTCTCACTTAGATCAAGCAAAAGAGCTTGGTGTTGAGGCTATCGACTTAGTCTGTGTAAATCTCTACCCATTTAAAGAGACTATTGAAAGAACTGATGATTTTGATGATATTATCGAAAATATTGACATCGGTGGACCTGCTATGGTTCGCTCTGCTGCGAAAAATTTCGATGCTGTTATCATCGTTACTGATGTAGCTGATTATGATGAAGTAATTGATGCTATTGAGAACGAAAAGAACACTAAAGATTTTCGCCGTGGCTATATGATAAAAGCTTTTGAGCATACAGCAGCTTATGACTCTATGATAGCAAACTATATGAATGAGCGTTTTAACGAAGGCTCTGGTGAGAAGCAGTTTATCGTTGGAAACAAGGTTATGGATACTCGTTATGGAGAGAACCCTCATCAAAAAGGTGCTTTATATGAGTTCGATAAGCACTTCACTAACAACTTCAAAACACTTAAAGGTGAAGCAAGTTTTAACAACTTAAATGACCTTAATGGTGCAGTCAAAATTGCAGCAGCATTTGGTGATGAAAACGCTGTATGTATATCAAAGCATGGAAACCCTTGTGGTGTTGCTGTTAAAGAGACACTTCTTGAGTCTTATGTAGAAGCACTTAAATGTGACCCAGTATCTGCGTTTGGTGGTGTTGTAGCTGTTAATGGAACAGTGACAAAAGAGTTGGCTGAGAAAATGAATGAAATCTTTTTAGAGGTTATTATCGCTGGTCGTATAACACCAGAAGCACAAGAAGTTTTTGCTAAGAAAAAACGTATCAAACTTTTTGAGATGGGTGCTGATAAGCTTATCATCGGAAGTGATAAAAAAGATTTCAAACATATTAATGGTGGATTTATCTTTCAAGATGCTGACATCGTTGGTGCTGATGAAGTGAAAAATGCAAAACTTGTCTCTAAGATTGCAGCAGAGCAACAAGATATGAAAGATATGGAGATGGCTTACAAAATAGCTTCTCTTACAAAATCAAACTGTGTTGTGTATGTGAAAAACTCTGCTATGGTTGCTGTTGGTATGGGTATGACTTCTCGTGTTGATGCTGCTCAATGTGCTTTGAAAAAAGCAAAAGAGATGGGTCTTGATGTAACTGGTGCAGCACTTGCGAGTGAAGCATTCTTTCCATTCCGTGATAGCATAGATGCAGCAGCGAGTGCTGGGGTTAAAAATGTTATAGAGCCTGGTGGATCTATTCGTGATGAAGAGATTATCGAAGCTGCCAATGAGTTTGGTATGAGTCTCTACTTTTCAGAAGTGCGTCACTTCCTTCACTAGCCTACACTTATCGTAACACCAATTAAAATTGGTGTTATACTTCTTCAACTTTTTTAAATATCTTCAAACTGCTCTTTAATCCTCATAAATTTATCAATATTTTCTATAAACAACTTCACAAGAATTGGATCAAACTGTGTTGAAGAGTGTTCTTTAAAGAACTCTAAAACTTTTTCTAGTTCCCATGCTTTTTTATAAATCCTGTCAGATACAAGAGCATCAAAAACATCAACTATAGATACAATTCTTGAATATATAGAAATTTCATTGCCTTTTAGTCCCTGCGGGAATCCACTTCCATTAAAATGTTCATGATGTTCGTAAGCTACAATAGATGCTATCTTCAAAAGTGGTAAATCTGAACCAGAGAGTAGTGCATAACCTATTTCAGAATGAGTTTGCATTATTTTATACTCTTCACTGTCTAACTTACCTGGTTTTAGTAAAATCACATCAGGAATTGCGATTTTACCTATATCATGCATGGAAGATGCGATAAAAAGTGACTCTGCCTCTTCTTCATCGAGCCCAGCTAAAAGAGCAAGTATTTTTGAGTAATGAGAAACTCTTTTAATATGGTTTCCACTCTCTTTAGAGCGTGCTTCAACTGCCTCACCCATACGATAAATAAGTTCTTTTTGTGTGCGTTCTATTTTCTCTTTTTGTAGCACCATATCTGTTATATCATGCCGCATCGCTATATATTCTACTAATTTACCTTTACCATCAAAAATAGGAGATATAGAAGCATCCACCCAGTATGGGGTACCATCTTTTGCTTTATTTTTAACAATACCTGACCATACTTTCCCAGATTTAATAGTCTTCCAAAAATCCTTAAAGACTGCACTATCTACATCTGGATGTCTTACAATATTATGCGATTTTCCAAGTAACTCAGATACACTGTATTTTGAAATTCTGCAAAAGTTATCATTTACATAAGTAATACGACCTTTCTTATCTGTTTTTGAGACAATAGAGTTTGGACTATTGTCAATCACATTTTTATAGTTTTTTAAAAGTCTTTGTTCTTCTAAAAGTTTTTTGGAAAGTAAAAATGAGATAAAGATAGCTACAAATAAAAACAGCGAACCAATACACCACAGTAAAAGATGTCTCATCCTTCTATCTTGTGCTATTTGTTTTGAAATTTCAATTATATGTTCGATATGAGCAATCTCTTTAATTGTACTTTCTCTTATTAGATTTACACTATGTGAAGCGATTTTAAACCATTTTAAAGGTTTTATCTCGACATCTGTTAAAATGGAACCTTTAAGAGTATTTATATTTACAATTTTATTTACAATGTGAAAAGTTTCTTGAATATCCTTGTTTGTTAAAAGAAGTTTTAGTTGAATTTTGCCTTGGACTATATTGTAATTTTCTTCAAATAGACGATTTAAGATGATAATTTCTTCATATTCCTGTCTAGAAATTTTCTTGGATACAAGTATACCCCCAACAAGACCTCTGAGTTCACCTGTAGCCTCTTGCATAATATTTAAATGCTCATAATAAAAAAGAGAGTTTTTTATATCGGAGTTTTTCGTTTTAAGGATAAGCAGTTCAGATTGATTGAGAAGATTTTCAATAATAGCAGTGTAGTTCATAAATGCTACAAATCTTGATTGTTTATGATTATTAATCGTTTGGATAGCAATTTGGCGTTTGGATTCTATAGTAATAGTATTAAGATATTTTGAAGCTTTTTTTATAACTAAATCTGTCTTCTTTCTTTGTATATCAAGTGAAGCTCTATACTTTTTAGATTTATTGTTGTAAAAAATAGCTGAAAGTCCACGCTCTTTTTGAAGTTGCATAATAATCTTATCAAGGTGAGCTAATTGAGAGAGTTTAGCCTGAACTTCTTCAATATTTTTAATTTTACTTGTATCGTTCAATAGATCTGTTAATGCACCATATAATGCCAACATTAAAAAAAGTGCTATTGTGAAAATTATTAAAACTATCTTTTTTATATTCATTTACTTATCTTATATTATTTATAATAAATTATACTCCAAAGTATATTCCAATATCCTTAAAGTATTACTATCCAAGTTGATTGACATAGGCTCAACTCTTGTGATATAATTCTACTAAATTAATAAATATGTACTAAATAAGGAGTCAATAATGGCAAAATCATTATATGAAACATTAGAAATAACTGAGAGTGCGAGTGAAGCAGAGATTAAAAAAGCATATAGAAAACTAGCACGTAAATACCATCCAGATGTAAACAAAGAAGCTTCAGCAGAAGAGAAGTTCAAAGAGATAAATGCAGCTTACGAGATACTCAGCGACAAAGAGAAAAAACAGCAGTATGATATGCATGGAGACTCTATGTTTGGTGGGCAAAACTTCCATGACTTCTCACGAAATCATGGTGGTGCAGGTGCGGGAGGTATGGAAGATATACTTCGTGAGATGTTTGCAAATGGTGGCGGTGCAGGAGGCAATCCATTTGGTGGCGGGGGTAATCCTTTTGGCGGTGGATTTGGTGGTGGAGGATTCCAACAAGAGGTAAATCTTGATATGGAAACAAAAGTCACTATTCCTTTTGTTGTTTCTGTTTTAGGTGGCAGTCACTCTGTTGCAGTAAATGGAGATAGATTTGACATCAAAATCCCTGCTGGAGTAAACAGTGGTGAGAAGATGCGAGTTAAAGGTAAGGGTCATACACAAGGCGGCCGTACTGGAGATCTTTTCTTAAAGATAACAGTTGCAAGCTCACCTGAGTATGAACGCGAAGGCAATGACCTTGTAAAAACTTTTGATGTACCACTCTATGCTGCACTTTTTGGTGATAAGATAGCTATTGAAACACTAGAAAAAGAGATAAAACTCAAAGTTCCAAAAAATACAAAAAATGGTCAGCGTTTTCGTGTTAAAGAGATGGGAGCTATGAATAGAAAAACAAAAACTCGTGGCAATCTTTACCTCAAAGCAAATATCACTTTACCAAATGTAGATGAGCTTGATGAGGAGTTAATAGAGCTTATGAAAGAGAAGCTCCCAAAGGAATAAGTGATGATTCATAACTATGATGAACCTGTATATCTCATAAGTATCGTTGCGAAGATTCTCGACATACATCCTCAAACACTGAGACAGTATGAACGTGAGAACCTTATATGCCCTGCCCGTTCAGACGGTCGTATACGACTCTATTCTCAACGCGATATAGACAAGATAAAACTTATTTTACGTTTAACAAGAGAACTCGGTGTAAATCTTGCAGGAGTAGATATAGTACTGCGGTTAAAAGATAATGTTGATGAGATGGAAAAAGAGATTGCGGAGCTTCGTCATGAAGTACAAAAAGCAAAAAGCTCACACTCAGTTGCCCCAGATAAGGCACTTGTTACTACGAGAAGTATTTATGATATGATAATATTTGAAGAGAAGTAGAGAGCGACTACTCTCGAAGTCTCTCTATCTTCGCACCAACACCCTCTAGTTTTTTCTCCAAAGAGTCATACCCACGATCAAGGTGATAAATACGGTGGATGTTTGTCTCACCATCAGCTACAAGTGCGGCTAAAACCAATGCTGAAGAGGCACGTAAATCTGTAGCCATAACATCTGTTCCACTGAGTTTACTCTTCCCTGTTACAGTTGCCGTATGACCGTTAAGCATTATCTCAGCACCCATACGTTGGAGTTCACTTACATGCATAAAACGATTTTCAAAGAGTCTCTCTTCAATAATAGAAACGCCATCTGCCTGTGTTGCAAGTGCTAAAAACTGTGCCTGCATATCAGTAGGAAAGGCAGGATACTCTTGTGTAACAATCTTTACAGGAAAAATCTGCTCGCCTGGATGAATAGTCATCTCATTTTCACTCAGAGTAAAGCTACTTCCCATCTCTTCAAGCTTAGAGATAACTGCTACTAAGTGTTTAGGTTCTACATCTGTAAGTGTGATTTCAGACTTTGTAATAGCACCAGCACAGAGATAAGTTCCAGCTTCTATTCTATCGGGGATAACTCTAAAATCCACTATATCCAAAAGTTTTCCAGCTGTTCCAACAACACGAAGGATCGCAGTTCCAATGCCCTCTATCTCAACACCACTCTCACTAAGTACCTCACAAAGCTGTACCACTTCTGGCTCACGAGCTGCGTTTGTTATGATAGTTTCACCATATGCTAAGGATGCAGCCATCACAATGTTTGCCGTTCCAGTAACTGTTATCTTATCAAAGTTGATATTTGTACCTTGAAGCCCACTTGGCGCACTCGCTTGAATATACCCTGCTTTTATATCTATCTTCGCACCCATCTGCTCTAATGCTTTTAAGTGAAGGTCAATAGGACGCTGACCAATAGCACAGCCACCAGGAAGAGAGACTTCACAGTGACCAAAACGTGCAAGGATAGGTCCAAGTACTAAGATAGAAGCACGCATAGTTTTTACTATGTCATAAGTCGCTTTTGTCTCATGCAGTGGAATCGTATCTACAACTACTTTATCCTCTTCAAACGCGACATTTGCCCCAAGATTTGTAAGGAGTTTCAGAAGTGTTTTTATATCTGCAACTGCTGGTAAATTTTTAATATTTACTTTGTTTTTTGCTAAGATAGTCATAGCGATAAGAGGCAATGATGCATTTTTTGCACCAGAAATATTGATTGATCCGCGAAGTGATTGAGCAAATTGTGCTTTTAAATAGTCCATAATTCTCTTTATATAATTTAATTAGTGCTATTATATCGAATTAATTTTGATATAATTTGAAGAGAAGATAGTTCAAGGAAGTTATTATGAGTTCAGCACTAGATAGATTAAAAAATTTAACCAATAAAATATCGAGTTATGAGCTTGCACGTAAGACAAACAGAGTAGAACTACAAAAACTTTTTTTCGAAATAGGTGTAGATAAAAAAGTTGAAAATTTTGAAGATATTTTTCTCTTTAAAGCTATCAACCTCTCTGGAGCCTCTCTTTTAGAAAAGAGTCTCGGTGAGATAAAAGAGGGAAAATATCTACAAATTTTAGCTATCAGCTATGATAAAAGTGCGAAAGTAAAAAGTAAAAATACCTCTTTAGCATACTATGGACGAGCCGAAAAAGTAGACAAAGCACTTAAAGACAGGGTAGTAGAATTTATCATCCGTTATAGATTTGAGAAGAGTTTTATGACTTTAGAACATTACCACGGTATGATTGAAAGCATGGGGTCAAGTGTACAATGTAAACATGGAAGGTTGGCAAAATGCTCCTCTTTTTAGACACGGAGACAACAGGAGTTGAAGAGTCAGACAAGATATGTTCTCTTGCTCTTTTAGAAGATACTCATGCCCACTACGAACTTATAAATGAAAATAGGAAAATTCCTGCTGAAGCATCCGCCATCCACCACATCACAAAAGAGATGCTTGCAGGAAAACCCACTCTTTTAGAGAGCCAAACTCTACAGGCTTTACAAAAATATAATAGTTGTGAACACACTATCATCGCGCATAATGTCGCATTTAATATAGCTATACTTAATGCAAGTGGCTTTAGCTGGAAAGGTGGTGTTATAGACACTCTACGAGTTACAAAACATCTTATCCCAGAGTGCGAGCAGTTTTCACTACAATTTTTGCGTTATGAATTACGACTCTACAAACAGGAATCACTACTCTTAGAAAAATATGGAATCAAAGATGCTTTGTATGCACATCATGCACTCAGCGATGCTCTTGTTAATGAGCTACTTTTTGAGTATCTTTTAGAGATGTGTAGTGTTGAGCAGATGTTTAAGCTCTCCTTTACCAATGTACTTTTAGAAAAGTTTAGCTTTGGAAAGTATAAGGGACATTATATAGAAGAGATTTGTCAAGGCGATATCTCTTATGCTCAGTGGCTGTTGAACTCAAGCACAGATGAAGATATGATATATAGTTTAAACTACTATTTACAAGGATAAAAATGAAAGTTGCAGTCTCGTGTACCTCCCCACTTTTACAAAAGTCTCTCGAACTTTTTTTAGATAAGCATCTCAACTCAGCTCTGCACTCAGATATACTCATCAGAGATGAGAAGTGTCATCAAGACCCAAAATGTTTTTACATTGGCAGTGACGAGAGTGCTGATCTCAAAAAACCTTTTTCCAAGTCGCAGCTTATTCTTGCACTTGAGAAACATTATGCCTCACTACATCCACAAAAGGAACAACAACCCAAGGAAAGAAAAATAGCTGTTGAAGCAGAGACTCTAAACTTCTCTATCTTAGAAAAACGTATAGAGTCTCTTACTCAAGAGTACCAAGCAAATATACTACAGGTTGTCAAAGCATTTTATGAAAATTAATAACAAAAAATTTACCAAAAAAATAATCGCTGGAAAATACAAGGGAAAGGTTTTAAACCTTCCCAGCAAAACAACTACTAGAAGTTCTAAGACCATAGTTTTAGAGTCTTTCTTTAACACTTTACAGTTTGATATAGTCGATGCAAACTTCGTAGAAGTTTTTTCAGGAAGTGGAAGCATTGGTCTTGAGGCACTTAGTCGTGGAGCAAAAGTTATCTACTTTATGGAAAAAGATCGTAATGCCCTCAAAACCCTCAAGTCGAACATCGCACAGACTGACCCTAGTAGATGTAAGGTTTATGGTGGGGATAGCTTTACTAACATAAACGCCGTTATAGCTAAACTCAAAAAAGAGGGTGAGAATGCTTATTTCTATGTAGACCCTCCTTTTAGTATTAGAGAGGGGATGGAAGATATTTACAACAAGACTATAAATCTTATAACCTCTCTACCAAAAGAGTATGTGAAAATGATTATAGTTGAACACATGACAGGCTTGGAAATCCCACAAGAGATAGGTTCTTTTTCTATCCAAAAAAGAAAAAAATTTGGAAATACAACATTAACATACCTTATTTCTAAATATGCTATAATGTAAAATATTATTATTTAATGGAGTTTATGTGTTAGAACAAATTTTTATTTTAGCTGTTGATGATGAATCTTTTAATTTAGACCTTATTGAAGCTACTTTTGATGAATATCATAATGTTGATATAACTTATGCAACAAGTGGTCTTGAAGCACTCTCTTTTTTAGAAGAGAAACCATTTGATGTAGTTTTACTTGATATTAGTCTGCCAGATATGGATGGTTTAGAAGTTTTACAAAAGATAAGAGCAAATAAATGCCATGAACATCTCCCTATTTTAATGGTAACAGCCAATGTAGAAAAAGAGCAAGAAGCTATAACATTAGGTGCGAGTGATTTTATAGCTAAGCCTTATGACATCTCTATTCTCTGTGCAAGAACTCTCAACTATGCAAAACTCAATTCTTATCATAAAGAGATAACAGCTCAACATCAAATCTTAGAAAAACAGGTGCAAGAGAGAACGCAAAAGTTACAAGAGACATTGGCTATTGCAAAAAAAACAGAGTATGAAATTTCTATACGCCTTGGTCGTGCTAGTGAATTTAGAGACTTAGAAACTGGTGGGCATATTAAGAGAATGAGTTATTACTCAGAACTCTTAGCACAACTTTATGGACTTAACAAGGAAGAGTGTGAGCTTATTTTATATGCTGCACCACTCCATGATATTGGTAAAGTTGGTATCCCAGACAAGATTCTTCTTAAACCAGGACGATTTGAAGAAAATGAGTTTGAAATTATGAAGCTTCACTCTTCTATTGGTGCAAAAATGTTAGAGGGTTCTGATGAATATCCTGTTTTAAAAGCAGGGTCTATCATAGCCCTAGATCATCATGAAAAATGGGATGGAAGTGGTTACCCAAATGCTAAAAAAGGTGAGGATATACATTTGTATGCTCGCATTGTTGCTATAGCAGATGTTTTTGATGCACTAAGTTCTAAAAGATGTTATAAAGAGCCAATGCCACTAGATAGAGTTCTAGAAATTATGAAAGAGGATGCTGGTACACACTTTGATTCCCAACTTATAGAACTCTTTTTGGATAATTTAGACCAATTTTTAAAGATTAAAGAGCGATATCAAGACGACGAAACTGCCCATACTATTAGCGATATACTTAATAAGGTCTAGTCTTGAACTTTAATAGAATAAATATTTTCTACCCAATAACAACTTTGGCACTCATATTTTTCATTTTAATGTTTAGCCTCATAAAAAATGACTATAAAAAATATCACTCACTCACTACTATGAAAAGAAATATTTTTATCGCTACACAACTTTCAAGTATTGTTCATGAACTACAAAGAGAGAGGGGGCTGAGTATCGCCTACCTTGTGAGTAAAAATAAAAAGTTTAGAACAGATTTATATAAACAAAAAAAAGAGACGGATGCTACTTTAATCACTAAGAGTAATCTCATTAGTAGAAAAATAATCCACCCTCATGAGCTTCAAAATATAAGAGAAAAAATAAATCAACATACTCTGAGTAGTAGTGAAATACTCACATACTATTCTAACATTAACAACAAGCTTTTAAGTGCTATAGTGCATATGGCACAGAACTCTACATCTCCAGGAGTAGCAAGAGAGTTATACTCCTATAGTAACTTTCTCTTTTCCAAAGAGTTAGCCGGAATTCAAAGGGCATTAGGAACAGAAATAATCTCCTCTAGCAAGCTCAATAAAGATAAAATTCTTACATTTTATTCTCTTATTGTTAGGCAAAAACAGTATATTAGCAGACTTATAAAATACTCTCCTGTAAAGTACAAAAAAAGCTATACAAATATACTAGACAAAAACACTCAAAAAAAAATAACAGCTATGCAAAACACGATTTTATCTTTTAAACAAAAAGATATTCACCATATAAATGTAAAAGTTTGGTTTACAACACTGAGTAAAAAAATCAATGATCTTGCTCTTTTTGAAGAGTATATCTCAAATGAAATACTAAAAAGTATTGAGAGCAAACTCTCTCGTGTTACAAGCACTTTTCAATTTAATCTATTTTTAAACATTACAAGTATATTTACATTTATCTTTATTACTATATTTATTCTTAGAATTATTAAAAATGAGAAAAAACTTCAAAAACTTACAGATGAGTATGTCATTAGTTCCTCTACGGACACAAAAGGTATCATAACTTCAGTAAGTCAAGCCTTTGTAGATATATCAGGTTTTAGTGAGAGTGAACTTATTGGTAAAGCCCACAAGATAGTTAGACATCCAGATATGCCTAGTGATGCTTTTAAAGAGTTATGGCAAACAATCAAAAGTGAAAAAGTATGGGAAGGTGAAGTAAAAAATAGGAAAAAACATGGTGGAAGCTACTGGGTAAAATCTTCTATTATTCCTGAATTTAATCGTGCAAACAATATCATTGGCTATACTTCCTTAAGACACGATATAAGCTCTGAAAAGGCAAAAGAAGAGTTTATGGCAAATATGAGTCATGAGTTAAGAACACCCCTGAACTCCATTATTAGTTTTAGCGATATACTACATAAGAAGCTCAAAGAGAGTAACAATATAAAGTATATAGATAGAGTAGAAGTAGTGCAAGAGTTCTTCTAAAACTTATTAATGACATTTTAGATCTCTCAAAAATAAAAAACTCAAAATTCACTGTTGAGCCTTATGAATTCAATGCCTACGAGGAACTAAATCAATATTCAGATAGTTTCAAAGGCTTAACTTCCAAGAAGAATGTATCCCTTGAGGTAGATATAGATGAAAAGCTCAAAGGAGTTTTTCTTGGTGACTGGATGAGGATTAGTCAAATTATTTTAAATATTATCTCTAATGCCATTAAATTTACACCAAAAGATGGGAAAATAATTTTTACTGCTGAGTATAGAGAGAGTAACTTTATTCTTACTGTACAAGACAATGGAATAGGTATGACAAAAGAAGTTCAAGATAAAATCTTTTTACCATTTGAACAAGCAGATGGTTCTACTACAAGAAAGTATAGTGGAACAGGTTTAGGTTTAAGCATAACCCAGAGTCTAGTAGAACTTATGAGAGGAAATATCTCTTTAGAGTCTCAAGAGGAGAAAGGAAGTACATTTAAAATCACAATTCCTTTACCAAAAGTTAAAAATGATATAGATGCAGAAAAAAGTAAAGTTGTAGAACAACAAAACAGTTCTAAAGAGCTTTTTAATGATTATGTTTTAGTAGCAGAAGACAATAAGTCAAATCAGATGCTAGTGGAACTACTTCTCAAAGAATATGGTATCACTTGAGACTTGGTTGGTAATGGAAAAGAGGCTGTAGAAAAATATGACCCTGCCATTCACAGTTTTGTATTTATGGATGATAATATGCCTAAGATGAACGGTTTAGTCGCTATGGAAATTCTCAAACAGAAGTATGGAGACAGGTGTGGAGAAATCATAGCACTCACAGCAAATACTATGGCAGGGGATAAAGAGAGATTTTTAGAACTTGGCATGGATAACTATCTCTCTAAACCTATTGATAATAAAGAGCTACAGAAAATTCTTAAACTCTATGCAAAACCCGCAAAGGAGAACTCTTATATTTTAAAAGAAGTTACTTTAATGCAAGAGAAAACAAATTTTTCAGATAAAATAGTTAAAAAACTACTTACAAGTTACTTTCAAAGTTCTCTTACACTTTTAGAATCTCTCCAAGAAGCTATAAAAAATAATGATTTTGACTCCATAAGAAGAGTCGCTCATGATATGAAAAGTACCTCTGGATCTCTAAACTTCATAGATATAGCAAACTTAAGCCAAGAGATCGAAAAAAATGCGAAAGAGAAAAAAGATGCTGATTATATGGAAGTTTATAGTGCATTTAAAAAACATATTGAACTAGTCGAAGAGTATTTGGTATAGTTTTTGCTTTTTTCCTTTAACAAAAGGAAATTTAATGAAGCTACTTATACTATTTGCTCTACTTTTTAGCTCTTTAAACGCGACAAAAATTAGTGATGTTTCTAACATCGTTGGTGTTCGTGAAAACCAGATTATCGGCTACTCTCTCGTAGTTGGTCTCAACAAAACTGGTGATGGAACAACTTCAAAATTCACACTCCAATCAATCTCAAACATGCTCAAAGCCATGAACATAGATATGAAACCAATCGACATCAAGTCTAAAAATGTTGCAGCTGTTGTTGTCACTGCGACGATGAAACCATTTGCTAGACAAGGAGACCAATTTGACGTAACGGTCTCCTCTATAGGTGATGCAAAGTCTTTAGAAGGTGGGACACTTCTTATGACACCTATGAAAGGGGTAGATGGAAAGATATACGCACTTGCTCAAGGAAGTGTAAGTATTGGAGGGAGAAACACTCGTGGAACTACACCTAGCCATCCCACTACTGGTAGAGTTTTTCAAGGTGGTTTGATAGAACGAGAGATTAACATTGATCTCTTTCACCAAAAGTATGCGACTCTCTCTCTTAAAGATGCTGACTTTCAAAATGCCATAGCTGTACAAAAAGCAATTAACCATTTTTATAGCACGCAAGTAGCTGTTGCTACAGACTCACGAAGTGTTAAACTTAAATGCCCAAAAAATCGTTCTATGATAGAATTTTTAGCCGAGGTTCAAGATATTAATATGGACTATAAGCCTAAAGATAAGATTATCATTAATGAGCGCACTGGAACTATTGTTGCGGGAGTAGATATTGAGCTAAAACCTATTATCCTTACTCATGGTGATATCACGATAAAGATAGTTGAACAGAAAAATATGACTGCACCTGCTGGCTCAATAGCTGTAGATAAAAATCTTGTCATTGGTCTCAATGAAGATGAAATTTATACAAAAAAAGGCACTACAACAGTTGCAAATCTTGTTAGATCTCTACAGAAAATGGGTGCAACACCAAAAGACATTATCTCCATCCTTGAAGCGATGAAAACTGCTGGAAGTATTTCAGCTGATTTGGAGGTAATGTAAAATGAACTATGGAATGAATGCTCTACAGGCACAATCGCAACTCTTAACACAAAATAGTGCTATCCCAAAAATAAATCCCAAGAGTGAGGATAAAGAGCTAAGAAAACAGACAGATGCCTTTGAAGCAGTTATAGTAAAAATGCTTATGGATAATGCCGCAAAAAATGATAAAGACCTCTTCTCCTCTCAAAAAGATCCTGGGGATAAAGTGTATAAATCAATGTATAGAGATGAGCTTTCAAAAGCAAGTGCGGGAAGTTTTGGATTTTCACAGATGCTTTATGATTATCTAAGCGAAGGAAGATAGTGTTTTTCTAAGAAACAAAAATTAAAGAAAATCCTATTTTTACCGATGTACAGATATAAAGGAAAAGATATGATTTCGCAAACAACAAACAGTACTGTTCGTATGGCTTATCAAAGCAAGACAAATGAATCTAAAGAAACAAAACAGAGTACTCAATCTACTACTCAAAATGAGCGTAGCAGAGTAGACCAACTCAAAGAGTCCATAAACTCTAAGGAGTATAAAGTAAATATTCAAGCCACTGCACAAAAGATGGCGGAGAATTTACTTTCATAAACAACTAAAGTAATCAGGAGTTAGAGATGTTATCACAACACTTGCAAAATGCCTTAAATGATTTAAGAGACATTATAGATATAACAAAATCTGACATAGAAGATATAAAAAAAGCTGCGCATGATGCTCAGTTTGAAAGACTCTCACTTAAAGAAGAAAAACTTAAAAGCTTTGAAGCAAAAAAAGCGATAATAGACCATGAGATATCCTCTTTAATGACAGCTAATCCTGATACTGATCTTCCAAACTTGCTCAACAAAGAGCAACACCAACTTCTTGATGAGCTTAAAAGTGAGCTCAATCACCTCAGAGAAGTAAATAAACACTACGCAAAACTTGTTTTAGTAGTCAGCAATCTTTACAATACCTTTTTAGAAAGATTAGTACCTATGGAGATGCAAGGTTACAATAAAGTAGCCTCTAAAAATCCTTCTATTCTTGAAGTGAGAGTATAAAATGGCTTCTATATTTAACACTCTTAATATTGGCTACAGTGGATTAAGTGCTGCACAAGTTGGAATAAATGTAACTGGTAATAATATTTCAAATGCAGAAGTAGAAGGTTATAGTCGCCAACGTGTTGTCCAGTCTGCACAAACTCCTCTTTACACTGGTGCAGGCAATGTGGGTAATGGAACAGATGTTCAAAATGTTTCAAGAGTGTTTGATAATTATGTTTTTGATAGATATACAAGTATCTCTGCGGATAAAGAGTATGGAGACTTTACACAACAGACACTTGAAGAACTTTCAACATACTTTCCTGAGATAGATGGGGTGGGTGTCAAAGCCGATCTTGCTGATTATTATGATTCATGGCAGACATTTTCAGACAACCCAGATAACGATTCTGCTAAAATTGCTCTTGCAAAACAGACTGAAACATTAACTCAGCATATTCAGCAAACTCAGTCACAAGTCAAATCCTTACAGAGTACTCTTGATGACCAACTCTCTACAGATATTGACGAAGTCAACTCCCTTACTTCACAATTAGCAGATTTAAATGGCTCCATAGATGCAGCAGAAGCAGGTGATGTTTATATAGCAAGTGATTTAAGAGACCAGCGTAATGTACTAGAGCGTTCGCTCTCTCGTCTTATAGGATCTGAAGTTAAGCAGGGGCAGTTGGAGTCTAATATTCAGATAGACTCCAATTCAAATAGTAGAACAGGCAGTTACACACTTAGTGTGAATGGCTTTAATCTTGTTGATGGAAATACTTTTCACCCCCTTAAAGTTACAAATGCTAGCAATCAAAATGGCTTTAACTCTGTCTCTTATGAGAGACAAGATGGGAGTCTCCTCCCAATGGAAGAGTCTATAAATAGTGGTGAAGTAGGTGCTATCTTTGACCTACGAGGTGGAACTATTGATGCTGCAACAGGTGCACCAATGAATGGTACTATACAAGAGGTTACTGAACAACTCGATGCATTTGCAAAAGGTCTTATAGAATCAACCAATAATCTTTATGCTGCAAGTTCTACAACAAGTATGCAGTCAAACCCTCAAACTATAGATAAAGAAGATTCACTAGCTACTTCAAACTTAAATATTAATGAAGGCTCTTTTGATCTTGTTGTATACGATATTGATGGGAATGAGGTATCAAGAAGAGCTATTAACATAGATGAGTCTACATCCTTAGGTGGTGAGAATAATAGTAACTCTATTGAAGCACAAATAAAAGCAACTAAAGATGATAATAATGATGGGAATGCAACTAATGATATTGATGACTTTATTACATATAATTACCAACAATCAGCTGATGGCATCACAAGACTAGAATTAGGGATGGATCCATCAGCAGAGTCTGATGGTTATACATTTTCACTTGAAGACACACTCACAACTAGTGACTTTGCTTCAGGAACCAACTTTGCTGGTGCCTTAGGTCTTGGAAGATATTTAGATGGAGACAGTGCGAGTAATATTAATCTTACTTCATCTATTGCAAATGATTCAACAAATCTGCATGCTGGTTATTCTAGTAGTGCAGGGGATAATCAAGTTGCTCAAAATATGATACAACAGCAGTATGAGAAGTATGATTTTGAAGTTGGTAATCAAATCTATAATACAACTGCTTATGGTATGTTTGACACAACAGCAACCTTTGTTGGAGTCTCTACAAATGCAGCAATTACTAAAAATGAAACAACCACTACACAATATAATGCTGTAGAGCTGGAGTATTACTCAGTATCAAAAGTAAATACAGATGAAGAGCTTACAAACCTCATCAAGTACCAAAATTCTTATGGTGCAGCAGCAAAAGTTATTACTGCAGTAGATGAGATGATGCAGACACTTTTAGGGATGTAACAGTAGTTGAGAATGCCCCTATTTAGTATATTTATACTCCTGTTTGTTTTTACTTTCTCTTTTTTTGGCACCTCTATTTTTGACCTTGATGCCTATACCCTACACCGTAATTCTATCTTAGTTGCACCTTCTACGGAGTTTTTTTTAGGAACAGATAGACTCGGTCGTGATATCTTAGCTCGACTGATGGAAGGTGGGAAAGTCTCCCTTATCATTGGTGTAGGTTCTGCATTTATAGCCTCACTCACAGGCTTACTTCTAGGTTCTCTTGCTGGATACTTTAGAGGAAAGAGTGACAAAGTGTTTATAGTACTAGTCGATCTTTTTTTAACATTTCCAACATTTTTTTTACTCCTAGCCCTTGTCAGTTATGTCAATGCCTCAGCATGGGTTCTCATCCTTATCATCTCTATAACAGGCTGGATGACAACTGCAAGACTTATAAGAGCTGAGAGTTTTAAAATCACTTCACAACCATACATAAAGATTCTCGATATAGCTAAGATAAGCCGACTTAAAATTCTCTTTAAATATTATGCTCCTATCTTAGCTCCTATATACTTCGTAAGTTTTACCTTTGGTGTGGGTGGTGCAATACTTGCTGAATCTGCTCTAAGTTTTTTAGGTCTCGGCATCGTAGCACCTCAAATGAGCTGGGGAAGTATACTTAGTGGTGGAAAAGATGTGGTAGAGATAGCTTGGTGGGTAAGTTTTTTTCCTGGTTTGCTTATATTTTTAGTGACTTTTTCTCTTATAAATATTTCCAACTATCTTCAGCAACTTACCAATAAAAAACAGATTCAAAACTAAAAGAACAAAAGTTTCTAAAGTGAATTTCTCCCTTTTTTAATGAAAGGCAAACTCTACTCGTGTACGAATATTTTTCTTGAGCTGAAAAATATTTGTATAGTTCACACTCTCTATCTCATACTCTTTACTCTTTTTTGGAAGTTGTACTTTAAACTCATCCCCTTCAGACTTGCCAATCATAGCTTTTGCAAGTGGTGAGTGTATAGAAATAAGCCCATTTTCAGGCTCGCTCTCTAAAACACCACAAAGAGTATAGCACTCCTCTTCATCACTGTCGATATTGACAACTTTAACACTACTTCCAAAAGAGACTTTTTTATGTTCATGTAAAGAGGGGTCAATGATTTTGGAGTTTTGAATCATCTTATTAAGATAAAAAAGTCGCTTATCTATAAAACGCAACTTCTCTTTAGCAGCATGATAATCTGCATTTTCACTTCTATCACCTTGAGCTGCGGCAACAAGTTTCTCATGAGCGACTTTTGGTTTCTCCTCCTCTAGCAGATACTTAAACTCCTCTACTAAAAGGTCATACCCCTCAAGGCTCATAGGTTCGACTGACAAACTACTCCTCAAATCCGAGTATGTAGTATGTCTCTTTACTCTCTAGCTTTTGAAGAGCAACTTTAAACTTCTCACTAAAACGAGCCACTTTTTCATGTGCTTCTTCTGCTAACTCAGGTGTAGGAGACTCTATCTTTATCTTAAAATGTTTAGTTGAGTTTGACATCGCGATATAAGCGTTATTTACTTTTAGATGGTCACTAAGATCCATTATGTGTTTTTCAATCTTGCCATATCCAGAAGTATTCTCTGTAATCTCCCCTATCTGTTTCACTAATGCCTCATTTGGTGCATAACCTAACTGTATTAACATCGCTTCTCTTTGCATAAAATATATCCTTATTTAAAATTTAAAAAAATAATATCAGTATTTTGTAAATATTCAGTCTGTATTTATCTCTTATGACTATAATTGTGTACTTAATTTTATATAAGGTAATTTCTATGACTGAAGAGATACTCAAAAAGATAAAACAACTCCCACCGCTTCCAGAGTCTGCTATGAAAATAGAGGCAGTATATCAAGACCCAGATAGTAGCTTTAACGATATGGTAAAGATTTTAGAGAAAGATCCACTCCTAACGGCAGACATTCTTAAAGCTGCAAACTCCCCTCTCTATGGATTTAGCAGAGAGATAAACGCCATCTCTCAAGCAGTTGGACTCTTTGGTATGGGAACAGTACGGGGTTTTGCTCTTGCTTCTATAGTAAAAAAGAGTTTTGCACTTGACCTCTCACCTTACGGTATCAGCAACGATATGTTCTCAGCACTCTCTAAAAACCAACATGCTCTTATGACAGCATGGTGTATAAGAAAAGAGAACAAGCTTATGGGTGTTCTCTCCCCAGCTGCTTTTCTTGTTGAGATAGGTAAAGTTTTAGTTGCACAACAGATTATTGCAGATTCCAAACAAGATGAGTTTACAAATGCACTCAAAGAGCTTGGAGATGTAGAAGCGGCAGAAAGAGAAGTAGTAGGTGTTGATGCACCTGAAGTAAGTGCGACTATCTTTGCTCAGTGGAAATTTGAAGAGGGTCTTGTAGATGTTATAAGAAACTGCCAAAACCCTGAAAAAGCCAAAGAGGAAGATAAGCATGCTGCACAAATTCTTCATGTTGTACGTGTTGCTGTTCCTATCAGTGGAGTTATGACAGAAAAGACTACTCTCGCTGCAAAAGAGCTTATAGAAAAGTACTCTTTAGACCTTGCAAGCTTTGAAGCAGCATTAGAAAATAACGACTAATAAGAAATTGAAATCTTTACTTATAAGACTCACACTTGGTGTGAGTGAACTCGACATTACCCCCGATGAAGCAAAAATAGTCACAGAGTGGCTCACTAAAAAATACCTCACAAAAAAAGAGTCTATTTACAAGTTTAACTCAAAGTACCGTGCTGGAACGCTAGGACTTGTCCAAAAAGAGACAGCCTATCTCCATGTCATCGGTGAAAATATCCGTGACCTCTTTATAGAAGAGCTGGGTATCGCTACAGAGGGTGACCTCATCATCGCGCAACGTCTTCTTGGCAAACGCGGTACACCCTCGGCGAAGATAGTTGAGATAGTTGGTCGTGAGCAGAGCTTTAGCATAGCTTACATTCTGTTTAAAGATAACCACAAGTCACTTGTAGATTTAAAAACCGACTTTCCTATCGGTGCAGAGCTTACTCATGAGGAGTTAGCGAAGTATAAAACTGGGGATGTTTTCAAGATAGACAACCAAGAAAACAGAGTTTTAGAGTGCTTAGGCAATATCGCCGACCCTCTTGTCGATGAAAAAATCGTAATGGCACAGTTCAATAAACACGATGCATTTGAAGAGGATGTTTTAGAAATAGCTAAATCTTTCCCTCCTGTAAATGCGAAAGAGTATCCTAATCGTAAAGATTTACGAGAGTTAGATTTCTGTACCATAGACCCAGTAACTGCAAAAGATTATGATGATGCTATCTGTTGGGATGATGAGAACACTACTCTCTATGTCGCTATCGCAGATGTGAGTGAGTATGTCAAGCCTTTTGGGGCATTAGACAACGAGGCTATCTATAGAAGTTTCTCTATCTACCTCCCTCATCGCTCTATCCCGATGCT
>JALUKS010000174.1 GCA_027056465.1 Sulfurimonas sp. | reverse complement strand
GTCTAAAGTTGTTAGATAGTTCTCTAATCCACTCAGTAAAGCTGGATATGTAAATGCAACACCTCGTTGTATCTGTTTACCACTGCGTTTTATTAAAAAATCTCGTATTCTTTTTGCATTTTCACTTTCATCATTGGCTATTTTCCAAACAAGTATACACGCATTAGAAACTATCAGAAGCCTTTTAAATAGGGCTAATGGTTCTTTTTGTTGCCACTCTTCAAGATTGAATCCTGATGATTTAAGTAGTTTAAAATAGCTTTCTATTTTCCATCTATAATAATACCAATTAGCTAAAGTAGTAGCATCTATATCTTTATCAAATACATTTGAGAGTAACAACCAAGTTGCCACAACTTCATTTTCATCATTTACTAATCTTTCAACTACAAATCTTAATTTTAAGGTTTTACCTTTAGTTCTCTGTAATTTCTTAGCTAACTCTCCTTGTTTAATGCTTATAGTTGTGTTAGTGTCTTTATCGTAATAATCCACTTTAGAATTATTTTTACCTTTTAATAAAAAGAGTTGATTATCTTCATCTAATCCCCTCATAAAGGCGATACTATCTGATTCTCTATCTACAATATTAACAATTCGTTTATCTATTTTAAGAGTATCACTCATCTGTTTAGTTCTAATTCTTAACTCTTCTAAATGAGTTAGAAGAGGCTTATATAACTCTTTGATTGTTACATCTGGATTATTTAAAAATCTCCATGTTGCTTGTACTTGAGATATTACTTTTTCACCTAAGAGTATCTTTAATCCATTAGTCGCTTGTTGTTGAGCATGAACTGCACTTTTTACCATTATCTCAAATCTTTTTTTCTTAGTTTAACTTGTGCAAAGAGGTATGAATAATATATATAAAGGAAGAGGTTTGATAAAATATCAATTTTCTATAAAAATTGAATCAGAATTAGAACAACTCTCTCATGAAGAGTTACTTAAATATATCAAAGATTTACAAAAGAACATCAAACAAGAAAAACCACCAAAGAATTCAAATAACGAATCCTAAACCTAAAAAGAATCAGAGTTTAAGAGAGAAGAGTGATAAAAAGAGTGGTGGACAAAAAGGGAGAGAAGGAGTAACACTAAAACAGAGTGATACTCCAGATGAGATAATACCATTATCATATACACTCTCCTTTTCTCTCGTTAATAGTAAATTTAGGGAAATTTAGGTGATGGTTTACCCACACTTTTTTAGAAGGAACCCAAATATATATGCCCAAATAATTCCATAAAATTCCGTTTTTAGATAGGATTGGTGTTTATTTGGTTGTGCAGTGGTCTCATTAATATGTTTTCCCATAAAGTCTGTTAATTTATATTTCCAATCTCTATCTTCATGTATTTTGACTAACTGTAAAATTCTTCATTATCTAGTTTGGTAAACTATTTTTTGATTCTTTATAAAGAATTGTTTTAGAATATATATTCTTGAGATAACTACTCAGTAATTTATGTAAATCTAGAAGAGATTATCCTCTCCCAGTAACCTCTAATAAATGATAACCAAATTGTGTTTTGATTGGTCCATAAACCACACCGACATCACCAGAAAAAACTGCTTTATCAAACTCAGGAACCATCTGTCCTGGTCCAAACTTACCTAAGTCTCCACCCTCTGCAGATGAAGGACAAGAGGAGTTTGCTTTTGCAGCATCTCCAAAATCTGTTCCATTTTCTATCTCTGTTTTTAACTCACTACATTTTGCTTCACTATCTACTAAAATATGTCTTGCTGTTGCCCATGCCATCTTACTGACTCCTTGATTTTTGTTTGTGCAATTCTACACTTTATTACTTTAAAATTTATTAATCAAATTAAGTAAATCTAATTCATATTAGAATGTTACACTTACTTCTGTATTATACAAAAAATTAAAATGGAGAAAATATGAAAAATATTATCTTAGCCCTTCTTGTCGCGTTTACTTTTATAGGATGTAGTTCTAAAAGTGATGAACAGACACTCAATGCCACACCAAAACTCGTAGTAGGAAAATCCCTCTCTGCACTAAAACTTGATGACCAAAATGAGAAGCCTCACACAATCTCTCAAGAGACAAAAATTCTCTTTTTCTCATTTGCAAAACCTACAGGTCATATCTGTAATGCGTTTCTTGAGTCAAAACCTGCGAACTTTTTACAAGAGCATCATGCTGTTTATGTAGCAGATGTTAGCCCTGCACCCTCACTTGTCAAAAAGTTATTTATTCTTCCTGACTTGAAAAAGTTGAAGTTTCCTATTCTTTTGATTAACGATGATAAACTCTCTGCTGAGTACTCAAAAGGGATGAACAAAGATACGATTATCGCCGTTCACCT
>JALUKS010000173.1 GCA_027056465.1 Sulfurimonas sp. | reverse complement strand
TATCAGATCTAATAGATAAAAGAGAAATAGAAAACTCAAAAGAGGTTTTAGAAGAGTTAGAAAAATCATTTTATACTGTACTTTTAACTAAAACAGACAATATTACACATCTAGCAAATTATCTTGACATATCAAGAAGTACTTTAAGAAAAATATTAAAAAAATATAATTTAATTTAAATTAACTACTTTATAAAAAAGTTGGATCTTTGAAGCACTATTATTTAAGAGTTGAAAGTAATGGTGCGGATGAGAGGATACTCATTTCCTTCAAAGCCCGTCATAGTCGGAAGTATAGAGGTTCCAAAAGTTCCAATAAAGTTTCCCATAAGTTTCTCACTATCAATCATTGAGAGATTATAGACTAATTCTCCTTGTTTTTTCCATAAAATAGATATTAATATAAACTTAAATATAAATGTTTTTAACTTGAAAAACATTTCATAATCTGATATAATTACTGAAAAAGAGGAGAGAGTATGTCAGTAGCACAAGTAACTAGAAATTATATTGAACAATTAAGTAGTGCAAAACTATTTACCTATGATGACATTCCAAGCGACAATAAAAAAACTGTTGCTATTGAACTCTCAAGACTCTATAAAAAAGGTGTTATTAATAAGGTCTCTAAGGGGAAGTTTTACAAACCTAAGAAAAGAGCCTTTGGAGATATACAACCTAGCAGTAGAGACAAAATATTAAGCTATCTTAACTCTGATGATGGTATTAGTTATGAAACTGGACTCAATAGTTTTAGACAACTTGGTTTAACAACACAGATAGCCACTACAACAACTATCGCAAGCTCTAAATCTTACAGACAAATAGATATAGATAATATCAAACTCAAATTTATTCCCAAAAGAGTAGATGTACCTGAGGAAGATATATACTTAGTACAAATACTCGATGCCCTCAAAGACATAAAAAAGATACCTGCTACAACACCACAAAAAGCTTTTTTATATCTAAAAAATCTCATACAAAAAGAAACTAAAGAGAGACAGGTACAATTAGCAAAATATGCAATGAAATATACACCACGAACACGAGCATTATTAGGAGCAATTTTAAAGGAGTTAGGGTTATGGGAAGAAGCATTCAAACTCAAAGAGAGTTTAAATCCCCTTACATCATTTAAAATAGGTCTAGACTTAGAAGCTCTACCTACAAAAAAATATTGGAATATCATATGACACTACACAAAGACCAAGAACTTTTTAAAGAGTTAATCGATGCAACAGCCCTACACTTAAAACTACCATATCTTTATATTGAGAAAGATTACTGGGTCACTTATGTTCTTAAAAATCTAGCAAATAGTGAGTACTCAGATATTGCCATATTTAAAGGTGGAACTTCACTCTCTAAAGCATATAAAATTATTGAAAGATTTTCAGAAGATATTGACCTAGCTGTTATCACCGATGGCAAAGGCTCTAATGAGATAAAAAAACTTATCAAAAAAATTGAAACTGCTATCTTGGATGATAATTTTACTGCCTTACCAGAGCATGAACAAAACTCAAAAGGTTCACAGTTTAGAAAGACGGTGCATGATTATATAAAACTAGAAGATGGCGACTTTGGACATGCAACTGAGAGTATCATACTGGAGTTAAACTCTTTCGCTCATCCACACCCTTTTGAAGCAAAGGAGATAAGTACATATATTTCTGATTTTCTCCTTACTAGTGCTCCAACAATGATAGAAGAGTACTCACTTGAACCATTTAATGTGAATGTACTCAACTATAAAAGAACTTTTTGTGAAAAAATCAGTGCTGTCGCAAGAGCCTCTTATGAAAGTGATGATGAGCATACTCAATTGAAAGAAAAAATCAGACATTTTTATGATATTTATTTTCTGATGAATGAGCCAGAGATAGATTCATTTTTACACTCAGATGAGTTTGTAGATATGATAGAAAAAGTGAGAGTAGATGACCAGAATCAATTCAACCAAAACAATTGGGCAAAAGTATCACTCCATTCAACAAAAATATTTACAGATACAAGTGTAGTACTCGACCAGTTGAGCAGTTTTTATATTAGCGATTTTAAAGATTTGGTTTATTCTCAGACACTACCTTATATAGATGACATTAAAACAAAGATTGAAGCATTATCTCGTGTATTAACTAAAAATAAATTATAAGTTTATGTACCGTCACTAATGACGGATACACTAACTCTATTGTTTAACTCTAATCCTTTTCCTAGCTCTTTCATAAAATGGAATACCATTGACTTTGTTTCTTACAAGTTTGTTAATCATTTTATTCAAATCAGTATCTAACTCATCACCAGATTTAATTTCAAAATCTTTAACTATATTTTCAAAA
>JALUKS010000172.1 GCA_027056465.1 Sulfurimonas sp. | reverse complement strand
AAGAGATGTTTGGTAATACTCCTGCATACAAAGCGATAGAATTACCACACTCTTTAGTCCATAAGAAAGTGTTAGTCGCTACTGCATGTCTTCAAGCAAATAATTGTCTTGTGACACAAAGAGATGCTATGATTGAGAATATGGCTGCAGCAGAAGTAGAAAGCTTTAAACTCTTTGATCTTTTTGTTCGGATGGTGGAAGAGGGAAACCCTGAAGTAAAAATATAATTTTTATGTAACACTCATGAAAGAAGTCTATTGCCTAAATGCAATAAGTGCCGCTGTTACTGCGACATTTAAAGACTCCACACCTCTTTGCATTGCAATAGAAATAGAATCGTTACATAAACTCTCAACCTCTTTACTCACTCCTTCGCTCTCATTGCCTAAAACAAAAATGGATTTTTGCTCTTTGGGTGCATCGTAAAGGCTCTTTTTTGCATGTGAAGAGAGCGAGTAGATGGCTGTTTCTTGCAGTGCAGGTAAAATATCTTCAAGTGAATCACAAAAGTAAATAGGAAGCTTAAAAAGTGTGCCGGCACTTGCTTTCATAACAAGTGGAGAAATCTTTGCAGAACTTTTTTTGGGGAGTATAATTCCATCTATATTCCCAGCAGCACAAGAGCGAATAATCATGCCTAAGTTTTGTGGATTGTGTATGCCATCAAGTGCAATGAGTTTAAAAGAGGAGAGGATGAGAAGCTCTTTGGCATTTTGATACCCTTGTGCAATGATGTCAATAGCCACTCCTTGGTCTTGTTTAGCATTTTTACTAATGCGAGAGAGGGCTGCTTTTTTGTGGTAATAGACTTCAATATTGCGTTTTTTCGCAAGGGAGAGAATGGTTTTAATAGCACCATCTTCTTTATTTGAGTCTGCTAGATGGACCTTATGAATTTTTATTGTCTCATCTTGTAAAACCTCGACTAAGACATTGCGTCCATAAAGGGTGATAACTTTATCAAAAAATGCTTTTTTTTCTTTGTAAGCTTGTGAATCTTGCATACTTTATCCTCGTAATTAAAGGAGAATTTTACCCTTTAAATCTTATTTTTAGTAAAGTTTAGATAAAATATTTCCAATTATGTTAAATGTGGAGTGAGTATGGAAAATTATGGTGCGAGTAATATTAAAGTCTTGAAAGGGCTAGAAGCTGTTAGAAAACGCCCTGGAATGTATATTGGTGATACGGGTCATCGTGGGCTACATCATCTTGTGTATGAGGTTATTGATAACTCGATTGACGAGGCTATGGCTGGACACTGTGATACTATCTCTGTAACACTCACAAAAAATGGAACCTGTAAGGTTTCAGATAATGGACGTGGTATTCCTACTGATATGCACCCAACAGAAGGGATGTCAGCAGCAACGGTTGTTCTAACAGTCCTACATGCTGGTGGGAAATTCGATAAAGATACGTATAAAGTTTCAGGTGGATTACACGGTGTTGGTGTTTCTGTTGTAAATGCACTCTCTGCAGATTTGCACATGACTATCTACCGAGACGGTGAAATTCACGAACAAGATTTTAAAGAGGGTATCCCACAAGAAGCTTTAGCAGTAACTGGAAAAACTCGTAAAACGGGAACAACGATTGAATTTATCGCAGATGCTTCTATTTTTACTGACACTATTACTTTTGAGTATGAATATCTTGCAAAAAGATTTAAAGAGTTAGCCTATCTCAATCCTTTTATCACTATAAAGTTTAATGATGAGAGAACAGGAACAAAAGAGATATATCACTTTGAGGGCGGTATCGCACAGTATGTGACAGATATGAATAAAAAAGCCACGATAGCTGATGTATATAGCTTCACTTCTAAAGTGGAAGATATAGAGTTTGATGTTGCACTCATGTATAATGAATCATATGAAGAAAGACTCGCTTCTTTTGTCAACAACATTCGCACACCAAATGGGGGAACACACGAAGCTGGTTTTCGTGCTGCTTTGACACGTGTTATTTCAAACTATAACGCTAAAAATGGTGCTGCGAAAGAGAAAGATGTCAAAATATCTGGAGATGATGTACGTGAAGGTCTCATCGCTATTGTTTCTGCTCGTGTCCCTGAACCACAGTTTGAAGGGCAAACAAAAGGAAAACTTGGAAATACTTATGTAAGACCACTTGTGCAAAAAGCGACAGGAGAAGCCCTCTCAAAGTATTTTGAAGAGAACCCTATCCAAGCCAAAGCGATTGTCTCAAAAGCATTAGCCGCTGCACGTGGTCGAGAGGCTGCAAAAAAAGCAAGAGATTTGACTCGTCGTAAAGATAGTATGTCTGTGGGAACACTCCCTGGAAAACTTGCAGATTGTCAAAGTAAAGACGCAAGTATTTGTGAAC
>JALUKS010000171.1:7486-7837 GCA_027056465.1 Sulfurimonas sp. | reverse complement strand
TATGGTTGCCTTATGCCCACCCAGCCGCACCCTCTCCAGTATCAGCACTTATGAGTGGTGTTATGCTTAAAGTTGCTCTCTATGGATTGTTGCGTTTTCTCTTTGATGTGCTTTATCCTTGGCCTTTGGAGTGGGGAACTTTTATCCTTATCATCGGCTCTCTGACCTCTCTTGTAGGGATTTTATATGCGATGGGCGAGAGAGACATCAAGGCACTTTTAGCCAACTCTTCGATCGAGAACATTGGGATTATTCTTATCGCGTTTGGTATGGGAATGATTTTTGACACACTTAAACTCCCTTACCTTAGTAGCTTCGCGTTTATCGCTGCCCTTTTTCATATCTTTAACC
>JALUKS010000171.1:0-7476 GCA_027056465.1 Sulfurimonas sp. | reverse complement strand
GCATCACTGCACTCCCTCCGACAAATGGCTTTTTAAGTGAGTGGATGATTTTTCAGTCTATGCTCAGTTCTAGTCATATCACGAGCGATATATCTCTCAAACTTGCTATCCCTTTTGCTATCTTCGCGTTAGCCATGACAAGTGGTTTAGCCATCGCCACCTTTGTCAAAGCCTTTGGTATCACCTTTTTAGGAGTCCACAGAAGTACAAACGCCAAACATGCCACAGAGGTAAACTTTCTTATGAAGAGTGGTATGGTTCTCTCAGCACTTTATGTTGCCTCTTTGATGCTTTTTGCCCCTTTTTATCTCCACTTTTTTGATAGAGTTTTTGTGAGCTTAGGTCGCGTTTCTGTTTATGACAAACTCTTTCCTAATGGCGTTTGGCAGATGCACTCACTTGGCGTTCATGGTGGTGTAGTCTCCCCTCTACTTCTCTTTGTTTCTTTGGTACTTGTAACGGCACTGCTACTCTTTGCCTACAAAATCTCTAATGTCAAAGAGCGACTCTACCATACATGGGGATGTGGCTACAAAACTAGCGCAAATACTCAATATACGGCAACAGGTTTTTCAGGTGTTATGCGAAGATTTTTTAACTGGCTCTATCAACCTGAGGAGCATATTGTCAAAAAAAATCTTGCAGGGCATGAGACAAAGTTTTCCGATGCAGCTTATACCCTTAGCATAAAACCTCTCTTTGAAGTTTCGCTCTATCAA
This sequence comes from Sulfurimonas sp., assembly GCA_027056465.1. Classification (GTDB taxonomy): domain Bacteria; phylum Campylobacterota; class Campylobacteria; order Campylobacterales; family Sulfurimonadaceae; genus Sulfurimonas. The sequence continues at coordinate 6,757 of JALUKS010000171.1, read as the reverse complement.
GGTACAAAACGAGTAACAAACATCATAAGCTATTGGGTCTATCGCTTAGGGCATTTTGAGAAGACTCGCTACCCTGCCATGATATTTAATCTTCTCCTTTTTGTCCTTTTTAGTTACAGGGTTTTTGTCCATGAGGTCTCTTGGCAAACCATCATGATAGAATCTACAATGATGATAATCTCTATAAAAATCTTAATCATAGGAGAGAAAAAATAGTTATGTTTATTTTTGACACCCTTTCACTTGTTTTTGTAGCACTTATTCTTTTAGGAAGCATTCCAAATATTTTCTACTCAACTGGTTATCTACCTCACATCAAAAGAAAAATGCACTATCAGATACACTATTTTGCTTTTATAGGCTCTATGCTTGGTGTAGTTGTGAGTGCAAATGCTCTTCTCTTTCTTTTCTTTTGGGAGATTATGAGTCTCAGTTCTTGGCAGTTGATACTTACAGAAGTTGAGGATAAAAGCACCATAAAAGCAGCACGATTTTACTTCTTGATGACCCATTTTGGTTTTGTATTTCTTCTGCTCTTTTTTCTTATAGTGAGTGATGGAAACCTAGAGCTTGGCTTTAGTGCGATGCAACTTATAGCCTCAAAGTTTGCCTATCCTAGCCTACTTTTCTTCTTCCTTCTCTTAGGATTTTTAAGTAAAGCTGGGGTTGTACCTCTTCATGTTTGGCTTCCCTATGCCCACCCAGCTGCACCCTCTCCAGTCTCAGCACTTATGAGTGGTGTTATGCTTAAAGTCGCCATCTATGGGATGTTGCGTTTCTTACTTGACGTTCTCTATCCGTGGCCACTTGAGTGGGGGATAGTGATACTCTCTCTTGGCGCACTCTCCTCACTTGTCGGCGTTTTATATGCTCTAAGCGAACACGATATAAAAGCTCTTTTAGCCAACCACTCCATAGAGAACATCGGTATCATTCTCATAGGTTTTGGGATGGGGATGATTTTTGATACCTTGCATCTTGAAGTGTTGAGTAGTTTCGCGTTTATTGCAGCACTCTTTCACACCTTTAACCACATGAGTTTTAAATCTCTACTCTTTATGAGTGCAGGGGCAGTTCTACATCAAACACACACTAAAAATATGGAAAAATATGGTGGACTTATCAAAGCGATGCCAGTGACGGCGTTTGCTTTTCTCATAGCCGCTATCTCCATCTCAGCACTCCCTCCAAGTAATGGATTTTTAAGTGAGTGGATGATATTTCAGTCTCTGCTTAGCTCTTCGCACATGGAAAATATCTCTCTTAAACTCGCTATCCCTTTTGCTATCTTTGCACTTGCTATGACAGGTGGTTTAGCTATCGCTTGTTTTGTGAAGGCTTACGGCATTACCTTTTTAGGTCTGCATCGAAGTACAAACGCCAAACATGCCACAGAGGTAAACTTCCTTATGAAGAGTGGTATGGTTCTTATGGCAGGAGTTGTGCTCTCTTTGATGCTTTTTACCCCTTTTTATATAGAGTGGTTTGACAAGGTTTTTGTCTCCTTAGGTCGAGTAAGTGTCTATGCGAAGATTTTCCCTGATGGTGTTTGGCATATGCACTCTGTTGGTATGCACGGTGGTATGGTTTCGCCTCTGGTACTACTTCTCTCACTTCTGGCTATCACCGCACTTATGCTCTTTGCCTATAGACTCTTTGGCGTCAAAACAAGGGTGCATAAGACATGGGCATGTGGCTACACAAGCTCAGCAAAATCTCAATACTCAGCCACAGGCTTTGCAGGACCAATCCGTCGCTTTTTCAACTGGCTCTATAGACCTGATGAGCATTTTGATAAAGAGAGTGTCGCAGGGCATGAGACAAAGTTTTCAAGCTCACATTATGAAGTGCATGTCCAACCACTCTTTGAGCGTGTTTTTTACCAGAGTATCGCCAAACTCACCAACACCATTAGCTACTGGGTCTATCGTTTGGCACACTTTGAGAAGACTCGCTATGCAGCGATGATATTTAACATCATGCTCCTTGTACTCTTTAGCTATCGACTCTTCTCTCATGAGTTTTCATGGGCTCTCGCAGTTTTTGAGATACTCGTTATGATGACCTCCGTTAAAATCTTAATCATTGGAGATAAAAAATGATTCTTTATCTACTCACTCTTGTTCTGCTTGTTTTTATTGCACCGATTTTGCTCTCTTATATCAAAGCCGTAAAGATGGTGCTACTTTTTAAACGCCCTATCTCTTTGATGCAGGGGTATAGAAACTTCTCGAAACTCCTTACAAAAGAGACTATCATCTCCAAGGAGAGTAGTGCTATCACACACTATGCACCTTTTTTGGTGCTTTCTCCACTTCTTGTGACGATGTTTTTTCTCCCTCCTGTTGTAGAGGGGGCTTACTATGTGAGTTTTGTGGATGCGTTTACTATCACAGGGCTTATCTCCCTTTCAACCTTTTTTCTTATGCTTTTAGGGCTTGATAGTGCCAGTGCTTTTGGAGGTATGGGAAGCTCTCGTGAGGCATTTATCTCTGCTCTTGTTGAACCTGCGATGGTGCTTACTATCTTCTCAGTCTCTTTGATGGCTGACAACCTCGGAGTAGGTCAAGCAGGTGTAAATCTAGCCCAACATTTTCCCAAAGAGCATATGGCAAGTTATCTCTTTGCAGGGATTAGTTTTTTCATTCTACTCATAGCAGAAAATGGTCGCATCCCAGTTGATAACCCTGAAACACACCTCGAACTAACGATGGTGCATGAAGCGATGATACTCGACCTTAGTGGCGTTTATCTCGCCATTATAGAGAGTGCCTCTTCTATCAAGTTTGTCATCTTCGCTTCACTCTTTGCTTCACTCTTTATGCCTTTTGGTTTAGAGTTTAGTGCACCTATCGCGTTTGTGATTTTTATTCTGAAGCTTTTCATCATCGCAACATTTGTTGCACTTTTGGAGGTAAACACAGCAAAACTAAGACTCTTTAAGATACCAAATCTTTTAGGACTCTCCATAGTTTTTGCTTTTTTATCTCTTATCACATTTTATGTATTAGGAGCCTAAATGGTAGATTTTCTCATTGGACTTTTTTTAGCTTCGCTTATCGTGGCGCTTTTTACAACACGGCTTTATCGACTGCTTTTATGGTACTCGCTAAACTCCCTGACACTCGGACTCTTAGCACTTACTATTGGGAGCAATATTGATGATGATGGTATGCTTGTTACTGGTGTTATAACTATTCTCATCAAAGCTGTAGGGATTCCCTATATCTTAAAAAATCTGAGTCAAAAGTTTCATTTTGTGCGACAAATTACCCCTGAGATAAAAGTGCAGTATGCTATTATGCTTGTGCCTGCTATTTTGGTTTTTACCTTTTATCTCTCAGAACCTATTGTTAATATGATTCACACAAACGCCAACTATGTGGCTATCAGTATCTCCTCACTCTTTCTTTCACTTCTTCTGATGATGGAACACTCAAATGTTGCACCAAAAATCATAGGCTTTTTAACACTAGAAAACTCCCTCTTTTTACTTGGGATAACAGCTACAAATGGTATGCCAATGCTTGTAGAACTTGGGATATTTTTCGACCTTTTAATGGCTATCGTGGTCATTAACCTACTATTTCACAAAGAGGAGATGAAAGTATGATGTTAGCACTTTTACTAGCCCCCGCACTTTTTATGTTTCTTGTCAGCTTTTTACATAATGAGAAGTCAAAATACCTACTGGCGTTTAGCTCTTTTGTTATTCTTCTGCCTATCATCAAGCTCTTTACTCTTGTCAAACCCTATGCGATTTTAGGAACATATCTTGTAGCAGATAAGCTCGATACTTATGTTTTACTTGTCTCTTCTATCGTTGGGATTGGGGTAACACTTGCACTTTTAACACTCGATAAACATGTCAAAGTCTCGCCAAAAGCGAACAGAAGATTTTATAGATTTTTTGCCATTTTTTGGATTGGGCTTATTTTCTCTATACTCTCAAACCATATGGGTATCTACTGGATAGGATTAGAACTTGCTACCCTCTCTACGGTCTATATGATTAAGACAAACTACACACCAGCAGCCCATAAAGAGGCTTGGAACTATATGATAGTTGGGGCTATCGCTGTTTCGCTCATTCTCTTTGGAATTATTTTGATGTATGCGAGTGCGAAGCCTATTTTGGGCGAAGATGCGATGCAGTTTGACCTACTTTTACAACATGCAAAAGAGATTCCTTCTCCTTTTCTTTTTGAGATGGGATTTGCTATTGCCACTATTGGGATGTTTATCAAGATGGGATTTTTCCCTATGAACCTCTGGTTAGCCAACATTGAGAGGGCTTCTTTCTATCCTGTAGCGGCACTCTTTAGTGGGATTTTAGAGTCTGCTGTTGTTGTGGGATTTTTCCGTTTTTCTCAAATTGCTATGGAGGTAAACTACGATCATCTCTTTATCTTTGTCTTTATCTACACGATTTTGACTATCTTTATAGTCTCTTTTCTTATCTTTCGAGCGAAGGATTTTATGCGACTTTTTTCTCTCTCTGGAGTGGAACACATGGCGTTAATCGTGATGTTTTGGGTGAGTGGCGCACCATTTGCAGCACTGCTACACTTTGGAGCGCATGCCTTTTTAAAGCCTGCCCTTTTTCTCTCAACAGGTGTTTTAGAGTCCAATGGAAAGTATAAAATAGCAGGCGCACTTCGAGGATACAAAGGCAAACGCGGTACTATATTTTGGTTCTTAGTCTCCCTCTTTTTACTCGCCATTATCTCCCTCCCACCGAGTCCGATGTTCTTTAGTGAGCTTTACGGTTTTGGGGCGATGATAAGCACAGCCAAAGAGAGTGACCATATGCTAGCGATGATAGGAGCAGTACTTTTCTTACTTATCTTACTCTCTATCATCTTCTACCGTTTTGTCTCTATCTACCAGTCGATGAAATATGAGGGCGAAACAGAGAGTAAAGAGGTCTATCCGAGTGAACTTTTTGCACTCATACTCTTTGCTCTCTCACTTGTCGCACTTATGCTACCAGATACACTACACTATTTAAAATCTGTAATCTAAGGAAGAGATACTATGGCAAAAAAAAGAAAATCTCGAATGAATGTTGAAGAGCTTGCAGAAGAAGAGAGTGTTATCTCTTTTCACCCACGAGATATGAAAAGCTTTTATGCTTGGGATGGGGATATTATGGTTTTAAATATCTTAGGCACACCGAGTGCAAAAAAAGACATCATAGGCAAACCAAAAGGAAACCAACTCAAGATAAGTGTTACCGCAGCACCCGTTGGAGGGAGAGCTACAGACTACATGGTAAAGTGGCTAGCCAAAGAGTTTGGGGTCAATAAAAGCGATATAGAAGTTGTCTTTGGGCGAATGAATGTCAATAAACAGCTCCGTATAAAAGCCCCTACGAAGTTCCCTCGGGTTATTGCGAAGTTAGAGTCAATATAAGACACTTTTATTAACACAAAAGCTAGAATTAGATAAAATAATTGAAATTTATCGTTGGAGAATAAAATGTTAAAAAATAATATATATTTAGGCACTAATGAAGTTGCACTAAATGGAAAGTTGGAAATAGTTGAAAATGAGTTTGTTTCACAAGAAAAGATAGCTGAGTCGATGGCTGTTGTTAATAGTTTAGATTTAGCACAAATGAACGAAAAGCTAATTAATTTCTATGGTTGGTCGAAAGAAGATGTTACTTTAATGCATGATTACTATAATAAATGGTTAGCTTTACATGCTTGTTACCCAGAACTTGCAATTGCACCAAGTGCAAAACTTGATGAGTATTGGCATATGCATATTTTAGACACTAAAAAATATATGGAAGATTGCCAATTAGTTTTTGGTGAATATTTACACCATTATCCATATTTTGGGCTTGAAAATGATAGTGAAAATTTAGATAGTGGATTTGAATTGACAAAAACATTATTTTTAAAACATTTCGGTCATGAATTGACAGGTTTAGCAAATCCATGTGCGGCTACTCGTTGTAGATAATGTCAATATTAAAAATTTCTAATGAATTAAGTGGAGCTATCTCCACTTTTTCAGAAAATGTAAATTCTTTTCAACAGAAAGATGTTGATGGCTTAGTTAAAGATAATGCTCCTACAATTCCACACATATTATTTCAAAGCCTCTTTCATATTTTTGATAACATAATCAAATTCTTCATCACTCATACCTGCATAAAGAGGAATAGCGAGTTGGCATTGTTGCTATTACCTGCTGCATAATAGTAGTAGGCACTTCCACTTGCATCACTCCTGGCATTATCTAAATAACTTAAAGCAGTAGCATAAGCATCGTTGTTTACTTTTGAGAGATGCAAGGCGTAACGTGCTTTCAATGCGTATGCTGCAGCAATCCATTTGTTAACGTCTCCACCAAAAATAATGTCTCCATCCAATGAAAATACATCATCGGCACCCGGGTTTTTCAACAAATTAATTGCATCATCCAACATCGACTGAATGCCTGCGTAGATATCCTGTTGCGAGTCAAATTTAGGGGCTGTATTGTCAGCTCCCTGAAGGGCTTCTGAAAAAGGAATGTCTCCCCACAAATCGGATGCATATCCATAAGTGGCTGCGGTAATTATTTTCCCTACTCCCTCAAATTGCGTTGATTTGGTTTCGGGCTGTTGCGACATTTCAATAAGCTGCTTGGCATCCATAAGAACACCTGCATACACATCGCCCCAAGTGTTGTTGGCATCACCGGCACGGAAGCTGTAGGCTCCTTCAGCTTGCGACTGACGCGAAATACCTGTTAATTGTTG
>JALUKS010000170.1 GCA_027056465.1 Sulfurimonas sp. | reverse complement strand
TCTTATCTTGTGATCTTCACCTAAAGCAGCAGGAGCTGTTTTAAAGTTAGGGAACCAACGGCTCTCCCAGTTACGGTTGATACCAAGACGTAAACCAATAGGATTAACTTTTTGACCCATACTATTTGCCCTCTACTTCTACTAAGATATGTGCTGTTGGTTTTCTAATTCCTGAAGCCATACCACGAGCACGTGGACGGAAACGTTTTAGAACTGGACCATTGTCAACACGACAAGATTTAACGATACAATCTTCAGCTTCCATACCACTATTTGCTACTGCAGATGCAATAACCTTATAGATGATTTTCGCAGCTTTATTTGGTGTAAACTCTAAAGCAGCCATAGCCTCTTCAGCGTTCATACCTTGAACCTCTCTTGCAATAAGACGAGATTTAATCGGAGATACACGGATAAATTTTAATAATGCTCTAGCCATGACTATCCTTTCTTCTGAACAGAGCCCTTGTGGCCCTTAAATGTACGAGTTGGTGCAAATTCACCAAGCTTGTAACCGATGTGGTTTTCAGATACATGAACAGGAACGAATTTACGTCCGTCGTGAACATTGATTGTAAAACCAACCATATCTGGTGTTACCATAGATCTTCTTGACCAAGTTTTGATAGGTTTTTTGTTCCCCTCAGCTCTTGCTTTTTCGATCTTCTTACTTAAATGGTCATCAACAAATGGACCTTTTTTTAATGAACGAGCCATAATTAACCTACCCTTTTAGCATTTGGTTTACGACGAGTAATAATTAACTTATCACTTGCTTTCTTACGACGAGTTTTAGCACCCTTCGTTGGTTTACCCCATGGAGTAACTGGGTGACGACCTGAGTTCGTTTTACCTTCACCACCACCATGCGGGTGATCAATCGGGTTCATAGCAGAACCACGAGTCTGTGGACGAATACCTAAGTGACGTTGACGACCAGCTTTAGCGATAACAATGTTACCAAACTCTTCGTTACCAACTTGACCTATAGTAGCTAAACACTCACCAAGTACTAAACGCATCTCTGAAGAAGGCATACGTAAAGAAACATACTTACCATCACGACCCATAATCTGAGCAGATGTACCAGCAGCACGACACATTTGTCCGCCTTTACCAGTTTTAAGTTCGATGTTATGAACTAATGTACCCACTGGGATATTCATAAGTTTCATAGTGTTTCCAGCTTTTACATCAAGACCTATAGCAGAAGACTGAACTGTATCACCAACAACTAAATCTTTTGGTTGTAAGATATAACGCTTCTCACCATCAGCATAAGTAATTAGAGCAATACGACAGTTTCTATATGGATCGTACTCAATTGCACTTACTGTAGCAGGAATATCAAATTTATTTCTTTTGAAATCAATGATACGGTACTGCTTTTTAGCACCAGCTTGACGGTGACGAGAAGTGATACGACCATTGTTGTTACGACCAGCATGTTGTGGTAACTTAACAAGTAATGAACGAACACTAGCTTTTGCCGTGATGTCTGAGCTATCAACATTTGTATAAAAACGACGAGACGGAGTTATCGGTCTATAAGTTTTAATTGCCATGTGTTATACCGCCAAACTTTCGATTTGTGCACCTTCTGGTAAAGTAACATAAAACTTTTTGAAGTTGTTTTGCTTCCCTTGTACACCACGGAAACGTTTAGTTTTTCCGCTTTGATTTAAAGAGTTAATCTTGTTTGGAACGATTCCAAAGTACTCTCTAAAAATTTCCTTAAGACCACTCTTCGTTACACGTGGTGAAGTTTGAACAACTATAACACCATCTTCTTGTAAACCGAGAGTCTTCTCTGTATATATAATAGATTTAATATCTGTAATATCAGCCATTACTTAGCCTCACTTGTTAAAGTTTCGAATACAGCTTTTTCTATCACTAAAGAGCGATAGTTTGCAGCTAAGTATGCGTTTAACTCATTAGATTCGATAACGTAAGTTTGAGATAAGTTCTCAAAAGCTAAAAACGTTGGCTCATCTAACAAAGATTTAACAAAAAGTGTATCTCTTTGATCAAGTTTTTTCCAAAGTGCGTTAGCGTCTTTAGTCTTTCCTGATGCCACTTCGATAGAATCAACTACGAAAAGAGTACCATTTTGTGCATGCTCATTTAAAGCAAAGTTTAAAGCTAATTTCTTCTGCTTTTTATTCACTTTTAAGTTGTAGCTGTGGTTGTTCATAGAACCGAACGCTTTACCACCACCTACGAAGATAGGAGAACGACGTGAACCAGCACGAGCGCGACCGCCACCTTTTTGAGCCCATGGTTTTTTACCACCACCGCGCACTTCACTTCTACCTTTAGTTGTCGCTGTATTTGCACGTTGTGCAGCTTGAGCAGACTTAACATAAAGCCATAAGTTGTGAGGATTAATCCCAGAGAAAGACTCTGGTAATGCTAACTCAGATGCTTTTTCCATTTTTTCATTTAAAACGATTGCACTCATTATTTAGCTACCTTTACACGACCTAGAGAACCGTTAGCACCAGATACAGAACCTAAAACCGCAATGATTTTATTTTCAGCATCGTAAGAAACGATCTCATTTTTTACACTGTTTTGGCAGTTTCCGTAATGACCTGGCATTTTCTTACCTTTCATTACACGTCCTGGCCACTCAGCATTACCGATTGAACCTGTTCTACGACCAAATCTATGACCGTGAGATGCAGGACCACCACCGAAGTTCCAACGCTTCATTGCACCAGCAAAACCGCGACCTTTTGTTGTAAAAGTTGACTTTAAAACTTTAGCTTCAGCTAAAGGAGTTAAGTCAATGTCGCCAGCTTCAGTGTTTGCTACTTCTAATGTTACGAAACGATTGAATTCAGCAGATAAAGAGTACTTCTTTTGCTGACCTTCGATAGCTTTGTTTAATTTTTTACCACTGTTGTAAGATACAATAGCAGTTCCTTCGTTTACTTCACATACCTTAGCATCAAGAACTCTTAAAAGAGTAACTGGCTTAGCAGGTACAGAAATTGTACGGCTCATTCCTATTTTTTCAACAATATATTCCACTACGAACTCCTTACTTATCCATAGAACGTACTTCTACGTCTACTTCTGGTGCAAGATCAAGTTTCATTAATGAATCTACAGTCTCTGGCGTAGCAGAAACGATGTCAATCATTCTTGCGTGCATACGAATCTCAAATTGCTCACGAGCTTTCTTGTTAACGTGAACAGACTTAAGTACAGTATACTTACGAATTTTTGTTGGTAAAGGGATTGGACCACGAATTGCAGCACCTGTACGCTTTACAGCTTCAACTATTGATGCTACAGATCTATCGAGTACACGATGATCGTAAGCTTTCAATTTTAAACGAATTTTTTCCATGTTTTTCCTTCTATAAAGAACTCGTTAGGCGTCACCTAACTATTGACCACTATTGTTTTAGGGTGTGAAATTATACCCAAGCTTTGGTATATATTCAAGGATTTAGGGGTTAAAAACTAATTTAAGAGAAAATTTAATTCCTTTTAATAAGGAAATGATATAATTTTAGATGGAAATATTATTAGAAGAACTTTATAAAACCGACCTGAGTCTTGAGAAATTTCACTTTCGTAAACTCTTTATCGACAACAAGAGCTACCAAATAAATGGTATAACACATAGTGGTAAGAGTAAATTAGTAAAAAACTATCTCTTAGATTTGAAAAAAAGCTCTTACCTCTACATCAACTGTAGTGATATTCGTATAGATATAGAAGCACTCAATGAGAATTTGAGTAGTTTTTGCAATAAAAATCGCATAGATGTTCTTGTCCTAGACAACTACATAAAAGGCATAAAGTTCCCAAATGTGACCCAGCTCATTATTACCTCGCAAGAGAGGCATAAGATTGACACACTTATACCTTTACAACTCTATCCACTGGATTATGAGGAGTTTTTAGCCTATGAGCAGAAGTATGATTCAAGTGCATTGAACCACTTCTTTCAGCTTGGAGGCTTTGCCCATATACATAAAGTCAGTCCAGATGAGAGGATTTTAAACATCCAAAATATGCTACAAACTGCTCTTGATGATGTTGCGTTTGCTATACTTATACTCTGTGCAAAATTCAGCTCTCAAAAACTTTCAGCGTTTACTATATATGAGAGGCTCAAACAGAGCAGAAAGATAAGTAAAGATAAGCTCTATAAATCATTTGAGAAGTTAGTAAGTATGCACTATATCCATCAGCTCGGAAAGTTTGGCTCTCCAAAGGCAACAAAGAAGATTTATCTCTGCGATATTTCACTTAAATCTGCTCTTAGCATCGAAAAGAACTTCTCTACACTCTTTGAAAATATGGTCTATCTTGAGCTTTTAAAATCAGCAAAAGAGTGCTACTATGAGGATAAGATAGATTTTTATCTCCCTCAGAGTGATGAGATTATTTTATGTAAACCCTTTGTAGATGAACGTAAACTCTTTAAAAAGTTAGAGAGTATTGAGGCATTTCTTTTTACACACTCTATCAAAAAAATAACTGTTATTTCGATGAATAAAGAGAGGGAGATTGCACATCCTCTCTCACAAGTCGCTATACTTCCATTTGATATTTGGGCATTAGGAGATTAGAATGAATATTTTATGTGGCATAGATGAAGCGGGTCGTGGACCTATCGCTGGGGATTTGGTGGTCGCTGGGTCTATTTTCAAAAAAGATACAAAGATAGAGGGTCTTAATGACTCTAAAAAGATTAGTGAGAAAAAACGCTATAAACTTTATGATGAGATAATCTCTCAAACGCACTACCATATAGTTACTATATCTCCTCAAGATATAGACAAAAAAGGTCTTTCACTCTGTATGAAAGAGGCACTTCTTGAGATAAAAAGTAGTTTAAATGCTACGGAATATCTCTTTGATGGAAATACCTCTTTTGGGGTGGAGGGATTAGAGACTATGATAAAAGCTGATGGGAAAGTACCAGAGGTAAGTGCTGCGTCTATACTTGCCAAGGTGACACATGATAGAAACATCATCCGAGACTCTGAAATTTATCCCCAGTATGGTTTTGAAAAGCATAAGGGGTATGGAACAAAGGCTCATGTAGAGATGATAAAAGAGTATGGTTACTGCCCCATTCATCGTAGAAGTTTTAAACTTAAAGCACTTAAAAACTTAGAACTCTCTGTATAAACCAAAAGGCAGAAATAGTCCCTATAAAGTAAACAACAGCTCTTTGGAGTTTTGCTTCATAGCCTCTTATATATCTTTTGAGTAAGAAATAACCACTTAAAAGTATCCCTATAAAAAAGAGCTGCCCTATTTCTATACCCACATTAAAAGCAAACAAAGAGAGTGCTAAGTCATTAGCGGGTAAGCCAAGTGCACTCAGTACTGAAGAAAATCCAAATCCATGCAAGAGACCAAAAATAAATGCTACATACTCAAGATGGCGTTTAGTCAGAGTATTTTTCTCCTCAAGCATTAACTCCCTTGCCAAGAAGAGAATACTTAAAGCAATCATCGATTCAATAAATGCAGAAGGAAGATGGACAATATTGAGTACTGCAGCCGCTAGAGTAATGGAGTGAGAGAGAGTAAACGCGGAGATAGCAAGAAGTAAGCTCTTTCTTGAGTGAGCTAGAAGTACTAAAGAAAGAACAAAAAGAAGATGATCATATCCTGAGAGAATATGGTGAATACCTAAGAGTACATACTCTTTAAAATACGCTAAACTACTACTTTTTCCCTCAATCTTCATAAAAGGAGTCGAAGCACGTAGAAGTGCTTTTTGAGAGAATTTTTGATTTTTGTAACTCATCGTTATCCCTCTATTTTGGGCTACGAGTCCATCTATCCATATACGTTTATCTACTAAACCATTACTACCACACCATAAGCTATACTTCTCTATTATCCAGCCATTTAAGATACTCTTTTCTTGTGTAGCAGTTTTAACACACTCACTAGGATAGCGAATAAAGACCTTATTTGCTGTTGTGTCCGAGAGTGGCATTTTATAAACTACATCTATTTTTGCTGCACTATTCTCTTTTATACTTATGTAAGAGAGTCCAGTTTGATGTGCTTGTAGAACTGTAGAGAGGAGCATATAAAGGGTAAGAAAGATGATATTTTTCAATAGTTCTCTTTACTGAACAGTGAAGTGATATTTTTTTGCAAGAGCTTCATAATCCTCTTCTTTTTGCATTGCTAAGCGATCTGCTTTGAAGTCACGGTAAACTCTATCTTCTGCTACATCAAAACTCTCTATTTGTGTACCCTCTTTCTCATAAACAAGAACAGAGATTCTTCCCTTTCTTGTCGCTAGCTCTTTACTCCATTTATTGAGTTGTAACCCAGAGAGTTTTATGAAGAAGTAGCGACCATACTCTTTGAGTATTTCCTCCTTACTTTGATGCACTCTCTTCTCTGCATTTTTTATACGAAAAGAGTAAAAATCAACATCTACATACTCCTTTTTATGCTCATCATAGTACTTCTTCAACTCCTCTTCACTCGGCTCTTGTACTTTTTTGCTCTCAAGTAAAATCATCTTCATTTTCTTCTCTAAGAGCTTACTTATCTCTGGATCTTCTTTGTAGAGTTCAAGAGCATAAGCCTCTTCAAGAAGTGCCTTATTAAAATAGTTCTCTTTAAGTGCTTCTTTAAAATCATTTTTATGACTTTTTTTGAGTGCTGCAATCTCATAACTTGAGAGTGTGATAGTTTTTGTAAAATTTTGAGTAGGAGTAGTTATAGGCTGAAGAGCTACATAGATTAGATAAACTATCCCACCTAAAAGTAAAAATAGGACGAGAGGTTCTCTAAAAAAGAATTTTAAAAATTTTATCATCCCTAAGTATATAGCATCTATAATAAAAACTATATTAATTATCAGTGGTCATATAAGCCTAACCAAAATTAAAACCTGAAGTGCAATTTTTGAGAAATCAGAAAAATAAAATTGTAAATTTAGATTTGAAGAGGTTAAATGCTAAAATTCTACTTCCAAAATCTAACCACAGAAAAGGTAGTAAAATTGAAATATAAGCATTTAACCCAAGAAGAAAGATACCATATTTCTGCTTTAAAAAAAGCAGGGTTTAGTCAGAAAGATATAGCTATTGAACTAGGTGTGAATCCTGGAACAATTTCTAGAGAATTAAAACGAAATAGTAGTACTCAACAGAAAAGTTATAGTGCTAATAATGCACATAAAGTTTCGGTTACTAGAAGAAGATATGCGTCTAAAAAATCAAATCTAAAACTAAACATAAAAGCTAAAAATATCATTACAAAATATATTGAAAAGGATTGGTCTCCAGAACAAGTATCTCAAAGATTAAAAGCAGAAAATAGACTTGATATTTCACATACAAGAATATACCAATTTGTTTATGAGGATGGATATAATGGAGGTAAACTATACACTCATCTTAGATTTCATCATACGGGTCACAGGAGAGCCAAGTATGGCTGTAAATACAATGGTGGTATCAAAGACAGGGTGTCTATATCACAAAGACCTGATGTAGTAGATGATAAAATAAGACAAGGTGATTGGGAGATAGATACAATCATTGGAACTAATAAAAAAGGTGCTATTACAACTTGTGTAGATAGAGTTTCATTATTATCAAAAATATCCATTCCAACTACTAAACAAGCAGATGAAGTTGAGGCTGAAATTAAAAGAATTTTAGAACCATTCAGAGATAAAATACATACAATTACAACGGACAATGGATTGGAATTTTCTAATCATAAAAATATATCTGAATATCTAAATTGTGACTATTATTTTTGTCATCCATATTCATCTTGGGAGAGAGGATTAAATGAATATACAAATAGTTTAATCCGTCAATATTTACCTAAAGGAACCAGCTTT
>JALUKS010000169.1 GCA_027056465.1 Sulfurimonas sp. | reverse complement strand
TACCCATATTGTGTAACCTTTGTGCTTCATCTATGCCTTCAGCTTTATTGTACGCTTCAAGTGCCTCATCATATTTTTTATTTTTATACAGTGCATTTCCTATGTCATATTGTTTTTGAGGACTTCTTGCCTCTAAGTTTTTTAAAAGTGCTGCACTCTTTCCATACTCTTTAGCTTCATACGCTTTAGTTGCTTTTTCTATGGTTTTAAAATCAGTCAATCCCGCATAAAGTAAAGCTTGTACACTTACTAAAATAAAAACTATTTTATTCATATTCATACTTCTCTCCTTTGGGGCATTGAAGAAAATGCTATTAGCAGTAAAAGTAAACCAAACCCAAGTGGATAATAAAAATACTCTACTCTCTCTTTGACAGTCACTTCACCTTGTTGCTGGTTCTTATATTTACCACGTATGATATTCACCAATTGTTGTATATCTTCTTTCCCATTACTTGCTACAACATATGCACCGCCAAGTTTCTTTGCTACTTCACCTAAGGCATCATTTCGTTGGGTAATGGCAATGGTGCCATCTTTTTGTGTCATAGGTTTTCCATTTTCACCTATCACAGGTGCACCCTTCTGTGTACCTACGAGTACCACATAAAGATCTACCTCATTTGCCTCCAATATATCTGCAAATCCAGCAATAGCTTCTTCATCACCACCATCAGAGAAGAGTACAAGTATCTTAGGTTTTTTCTCTTCAAGTAGCTTTGCCACTTGCTCACCTAGAGCAGAAAAATCTGTTGACCCCATGTTAATGTAACTGTCATCTACACCATCGACCATCATTTTCAAGGTCTCTTTGTCTGTAGAAAAAGGTGCTAAAACAAAAGGACTATAGGCAAATGCAACGACACCTACTTCATCACTAGGCATAGCATCAAAAAGGGCTGCCATTTTTTTCTTTGCAAACTCTAAACGGTTAGGATAGACATCTGTACTACGCATAGACCCAGAGATATCAAGTGCCGTAAGCAGAGTAAGTCCTTGTACTTCTACCTTCTTATCTCCTTTTTCCATAACAGGACGTGCCATCGCTACTATCATGAAAAAGATTGCTAAGAACATCAACACATTACGTACCATCATTGGCATAGACTCATCTGTGGCACTTAAGCGTTTAAGTACTTTCTCGTCAAACACACGAGAGAGTCTCTCTTTATTGGTACTAATCAGAAATGCCAAGATGACAAAAGGAACTATCATTACCCAGAAAAATTGAGGATTAACAAAATTCATCTCTATACCCCCTTGCTATTTCTAAAATAGATAAAAAGTAGCAGTGACAATATCGCTAAAAAGAGTGGATAAATGTAAAGGTACGTATGTTGTACTATTTTTTTATCATCTATTTTTGTGGCTTCTAGCTTATCTATCTCTTCATAGATTTGCTCAAGCGTACTAGCATCACGTGCCCCAAACGCTAAACCATGCCCCGCATCTGCCAATGCTTTTAAGTATGCCCCATTATAGTCACGTGCGTCCCCTATCCCTATAGCATAGAGTTTAATGTCACGTTTTGCTATAAGGTTTTTTACATCTTCAAAGGGTACTTTTGACATATTGTCCACACCATCAGTCAGGAGTATGGCTATTTTAGACTTGGCTTTACTTTTTGTTAACAAGTTATAGCTCTGTACTATCGCATCATTAATCGCTGTTCTTTTTCCAGCTACTCCCATCTGTTGCATACGGGTAATATCTGTTAAAAACTTCTTTTCAAAGGTCAAAGGAGAAGCGATGAAAGCAATATCTGCAAATGTTACCATCCCGATACGGTCATTTTTACGTTTTTCTATAAAATCACCTACAACCTCTTTGACCACATCAAACTTATTTCGCCATAAATCTTGAGGGTCAAACCCACGCTGACGCATTGAGTCTGAAGAGTCTATAATGAGTACAATATCACGACCCTCTTTTTTAGAGTTTGAATATGATTTTGTGATAACGGGAGAGGCTAAAGCAATCACAGCAGAAGTAATACCTACCCATTTAAGTACATTCAGCCATGATGTACTTTTTGCACTTTTTACCATCAGTGACTTCACATGAGGGAAAAAAATGGCTCTACTGCGTTCTTTACAAAACTTAGCACAAAGTACAAAAAGTAAAAATGTTAACAATAATAATGGATATTCAAAACTAAACCCGTTCATCTGCCACCTGCACATATAGATTAAATTTATTTTGTGTATCAGGGTCTATTTCACCCACCACTTTTTTATATTTTAAATCAACGGGTTGCTTTTTCTTTTTTCTTCTTTTTTTCTTCTTTTAGTTTTTTCATATATTCTTTGTATTTTAGTTTATCGCACCAAAACCATTTTTTCTTTTTAAGCCAGCATGTAGAATCTGGTTTATCTTCTAAGGG
>JALUKS010000168.1 GCA_027056465.1 Sulfurimonas sp. | reverse complement strand
CCCACAACATTGAGGAGAGAGAAAACAACTCTACATCGTTCAAAGGCTACTACAAACACCTCAATATCTTATGTGTAATGGATAGTGGAAATGGGGCAGCATTTGTTTATCGTGATGAAAAACATGCTTTCATGTTCCCTATGCCAATCATAGGACACTGGCTCAAACGCGGATGGGGTCACTACTGCTGTCACTCAAAACTAGGCAACATCCCTCGACTTCCAGGGATGTAAATATATTTATCTTTTTTTGGGTATAATACTTCTTGTGAATGCAAGATTTACTCTGAAGAGTCGGCTTTATTACCCGACTTGTTTGAAGTGATTAGGCTATGGCTTTTAAGTCATAGCCTTTTTTTTTGCTTTTTTTAAGTTGGCTTGTTGGGTGGGTGGGAACTTCACACAAGGAGTAATCTTGCACTCTAAAATAATAGTAGTCTGTTTAGTCTTGATGGTGTTCGCACCATTCATCCACTAATCAAAAAAGAGGGAATTAATAACCCCCTCTGACTGCTATGCAATCCTCAAAAAGAGTAAAAACTCTCTACTTTCTATGTCCTACGAAACTATCATATAGCTCTTCAAAGCCAACTTCACTTGAGTTTTCTACACTTTTCATAAGCTCTATAGCATCACTATACTGCGTTTGTTTCCATTTAGCTACAGCTGATTTCGCTTTTTGGTGAACATTTGCATGGTGATTAGAGACACTTGTTACAACACTAGCATCTGACTTAATCTGCTCTTTACTTGTAGTGAACCACTTCCCAAAGGCACAGCCATGCTCATCAACCATACTACTCTCTTCATCATTGATAAAGTAGTTATATGCAAGAAGCTTAAAGAGGATATGGTCGAGTTTACCAACACCTACATTTGTCTCATTTGTGATGTTTGTTGTAATATCACCAATACGATGAGAGTTAGAGATAACAAAATCAAGCTCAACAAAAAATGAGTTCAGCTTCTCACTCATATCATCAGTATTTGCTCTAAAGGTTTCAGATACATCCTGAATCTCTGAAGTATTCTGTTTGAGTTGCCCTATGCTTATCTCTACTTCATTTGTCGCTTTTTGTGTACGCTCTGCAAGTTTACGCACTTCATCAGCAACCACAGCAAAACCACGACCATGCTCCCCTGCACGAGCCGCTTCGATGGCAGCATTGAGTGCGAGAAGGTTTGTCTGATCGGAAATATCTTTGATAAGGCTTATAACATCGCTAATAGAAGCTACACTATCATTAAGTACACTCGCAGAGCCATTAAGATTTGATGCCTCTTCTGAAATCTGCTCTATAGAGGTGTTGATACTCTGAGAGCTCTCTTGTATCTTATCTATACTACCTGATGTTTTACTATTTACATCTATTGCCTCTTCGAGTTGTTCGACAACAGAGGTCATAATAGTACGAGTGAAACCAACACCTGACCTGTAAGACTTCACAAGCATTTGGACAATATCACTAACAGCTCTCTCCTCTTCACTTAGTGAAGGTTTATCTGCATCTGCTTGACTCATCTGTAGCTCTTCTTGAAGTCTAGCGACCTCCTCTTGTAACTCTGCGTTATGCTTCTCTAACTTCTCTTGCTTTGCTCTCTCTTGAGCGTTCATACCAAATAGACCCATATTCTAACTCCTTCTTTTAAGACTCTTTTGCCTTGCGTTTTTGTTTCATTTTTATCTTTGCGAGTTCACGCATATCTTCTGTAGTGTCACTCTCATCCATGATTTCTACACCAAGAACAGTCTCAACACAATCCTCTAGGGTTATTATACCCTCTGTTTGGTCATAATTGTCCATAACTAAGAACATATGGTCTTTTTTTGCTATAAACATATCTAATGCTTTACTTACTGGAACATTTTCATTGATAGCGACTATCTCATTTTTGATGCTTCGGAGTGTTACAGAGTCATCAAGTCTAGCCTGTTTAAAGATTTTCTTTGTAAGGACTATTCCAGTTACATCCTCTATACTTTCCCTATAAACGGGAATACGAGAGAACTTATAGATGGCATCTTCGCTTTCCACTATCTCTTTGATACTCATAGACTCATCAAGAGCAAAGACAACAGAACGCGGTGTTAATATCTCCCCAATCTTAATATTATCAAGATTTAAAATATTCTCAATAACATCCGACTCTTTCTCATCAATAACCCCATCATCCTCGCTCTGTAGCATAGATTCTAGGAGTTCCTCTTTGGTAAGTGCATTGGCATCCTCTGCACCTTTTCCTATCTTATCTGTTACAAAAAGTGTCATGATAATTATAGGATAGGTAATCCAGATGAAAACTCGGATAAACTGAGAAGCCATAGGTGCTAAAGCTTTCCAGTACATAGCCCCGATAGTCTTAGGAATAATCTCACTCAAAAA
>JALUKS010000167.1 GCA_027056465.1 Sulfurimonas sp. | reverse complement strand
TCAAATCGTTCAGGTATTAGCATTGAGGAGTTAGAGGGTCGTGCTGATATTTTCGATGATAGTTCGGCTATTCATCATCTCTTCTCGGTTGCGGCATCCCTAGACTCTATGGTTATAGGAGAAACGCAGATAGTAGGTCAGCTCAAAGATTCTTTTCGTTTTGCTTATGATAATCACTACTGTGGGAAAAAATTAGCCCGTGCGATGAAGTTTGCATTTAAATCGGCAGCAAATGTAAGAAATGCAACGGACATCTCCTCGAAACCTGTCTCTATGGCAAGTGTAGCTGTCAATAAAATGAAATCATTAGTCGATGATATTCAAGGAAAAAAGGCACTTATCATAGGTGTTGGAGAGATGAGCGAAATCACGGCGAAGCACCTTGTGCATGCAGGTGCAGATGTTTACATTATGAATAGAACTACCCATAAGGCAGAAGCTTTAGCTAAAGAGTGCGGTGCAAAAACTGTTGCTTTTAGTGAACTTGCAAAGGCTATAAATGAGTTTGAAATTCTCTACACTGCCACCTCTTCTCATGAACCAATTATTACTGATGCGATTATAGAGCCTTGTGATTTTGATAGATATTGGTTTGATTTAGCAATGCCTCGTGACATTAACTATAATAAGGGCGAGCGTATAAACCTTTTTGTCATAGATGATTTAAAGATTATAGTCGATGAAAACCTCTCTTCTCGTCAAGACGCGGCTCGTGCGGCTCATGGCATCATCGGTCGTGGCATCGTTGAGTTTTTTGAGTGGCTTAATACTCAAGATATAGAACCTTTAATAAAAGAGATTTATAGTCGTGCATCAAGAGCTGCAGAAGAGGAGAGTAGTCGTGTTATAAAAGCGGGCTATATCCCAAAAGAGTATGAAGATGAGGCAAAAAAGATGTGCGAACAGGCTCTTAAACGTTTCTTACATGAGATAACACAGAAGATACGTTTAGGTGCAGAAGATACACAGAGTGAGCTTATGAGTGGGGCTATCGCTTCACTCTCTAAAGAAAAAAACTAAAGGATTATTATGAGAAGAACACAGGCATTTATACCAACATCAAAAGAAGCACCCTCAGATGCACAATTAGCATCTCATATATTTCTCTCTCGTGCGGGATTTGTAACGCAGAGTGCAGCAGGGCTTTACAACTATATGCCTTTAGCGAAAAGAGTGATAAAAAAGATAGAAAATATTGTCAATGAAGAGATGACAAAAGTAGGGGCGCAAGAGGTAGAACTCTCTTTTGTGACACCAGCTGACTTATGGGCTGAGTCTGGACGTATTGATAAGTTTGGTAAAGAGCTTCTGCGTTTTAAAGATAGAAAAGATACTCAGTTTGTACTCGCACCGACAAATGAAGAGATGATGGTCGATTTTGTTCGTAATCGTATCACTTCATATAAAAATCTTCCGGTAAATCTTTACCAGATAAAAACAAAGTTCCGTGATGAAGCGAGACCGCGTTTTGGGCTTATGCGAGGGCGTGAGTTTATCATGAAAGATGGCTACTCTTTTCATGCATCTACTGAAGATTTAGATAGAGAGTTTGATGTGATGGAAGCGGCTTATAAAAAAATCCTTACTCGTTTAGGTCTTGACTTCCGTGTAGTTGAAGCAGATAGTGGTGCTATCGGTGGTAGTGAGAGCAAAGAGCTTATGGTCATTGCTGATAGTGGTGAAGATACTATTGCCGTCTGTTCAAAGTGTGAATATGGGGCAAACATAGAAGCTGCAACTCGTGGTGAAAAACGCGAAATTCTAGAAGCTCCTGAAGCTGATTTTAACAAGTTTCAAACGCCAGATATTAAAAGTATAGAGGAGTTAGCAGAATTTTTTAAAGTTGATCCATATTATACTGTGAAAACTGTAGCGAAAAAAGTTATCTATGAAGAGAGTGAAGAGATAGTGCTTTTCTTTCTTCGTGGGTGCGATAGCCTGCAAGAGGTGAAAGCTCTCAACGCGACAGAGGCTCTTGATATAGTAGATGTAAGTGAAGAGGAGCTACAAGCAGTAGGAATTATTCCTGGTTTTATTGGTCCACTCGATCAAGATAAGGCAAAGCATGTTATGGATAGCTCTCTTAAAAATGCGTCCAATATGATTTGTGGTGCTAATGAGCAAGATTTTCACTTTGTTGGGGCTGATTTAAGTGTTATCAGTGAAGTGGCATATTTTGCTGACATCGCCGAAGTAAACGAGGGCGATAGTTGTCCTCACTGCGATGGTGAACTTAGCTTTACTAAGGGTATAGAAGTAGGGCATATCTTCAAACTTGGGACTACTTACTCTAAAGCACTTAAAGCTGAGTATCTTGATGAAAATGGAAAAGCACAACCTTTTATCATGGGAACTTACGGTATGGGTATCTCGCGTTTAGTAGC
>JALUKS010000166.1 GCA_027056465.1 Sulfurimonas sp. | reverse complement strand
TCTAGGGCGTGATAAAAATATATATTTACTCTCTTTTGTTATGAGATTATAGGCTATATCTGTTTTATCTATATAGAGATAATCTTTCTTGATTATCTCTGAAAATGTCTGTATTCCAATTGGTAGTTTTTTTAAAGTTTGCATATTATCTCTCCCATATCTCTATACTAACTTAAATGCAACGGCAAGAACACTTAACCAAATCATAACCATCACGATAAGACTTAAAAGCACCATAGTAGCACCTACATCTTTAGCCTGTTTCGCAAGTATATGATAATCAGTTGTGACTAAATCCACCACTCTCTCTATCGCCGAATTTGCAACTTCTGCCAATATCGGGATAAAAAGAGATAAGAACAGTATGCTTGAGTATGCAAAACTGATAGGTAAGTTCCATGCAACTAAGCCCAACACAAAAAGCATCAAGAGTTGCCATTTGAACGATGTCTCATTTTTGACTATATCCACAAAACCCTCAACAGCATACATTCCATTTCTATAGAGACTATGTTTTGGTTTATTTAACTTCATATTTTTCCTTCATATTTTGAATAATTTTTTGTAACTCTTGAGCTTTTGTCTCTTTAGGGAGTGGCTCACCATAGTAGATATGAATATCCCTGCGTTTATAAAAAGATTTACTACTCTTCTTATATCTTGCAAAACTACTTCCAAAGACTCCATCTATAAAAATGGGGATTATTACACCATTATAGCTGGGCTTGATAAGCTCATACCCACGATGAAAACTATTTAATGCACCATCGGCACTAATTTTTCCCTCTGGGAATATTCCTACAATATGCCCTGATTCAAGTCTCTTTTGTGCTTCCTGCCAAGCATCTTTACTCGCTTTGGCTGAAACAGGAATAGCTTCACCTTTTTGAAAAAAAGCATGAAAACCAGGCCAGTGATAAATCTCTTTGTCCATCATATAGTTTATGTGGCGTTTGAGTGGTAACTGCAGAAGTATCCAGTCTAGCCAACTTACATGATTGCTAAGTAGAAGTACCGCACCCTCTTTAGGGATCTCTTCTAAACCATGATAAGTGTAAGTATGTCGCAAACTTCCAAAGATACCCATCAATGCCCAAAAAGTATCTATCAGGTAGCGTTTAAGTGTCATATAGCTTAAAAAAATGCCCACTAAACCCATAATATAAAAAAGTACCTCTGTATTCATCCCATAGTAAGCAAAGAGTGTTGTCAATGCTAAAAATGTAAACATAAAAATATTTTGTATAAAGTTATTTCCTGCAAGAATAGTTCCTAAATGTACACGAGAAGCAAGATACTGAATCCTTGCATTAAGTGGTACCATAAGAAAACCAGAGAAGATTCCAAAGAGCAGAAAAAGAACAGCCATAAGAGCAAGAGAGCCTACAAAAGGTACAGAAAACACAATGAGTGTCACACCAAATGCACCAATACCTACAAGTCCCAAGTTTATAAAATATTGAGAGTATTTTGATGCCATAATAGAGCCAACGACAATACCAATCCCAGCCAGAGCCATAACACCCTGAACATAAATAGTATTTGTAATACCTAAGTCACTCTTTGCATACTCACCAAAGATGGCAAGAACTACCTGAGAGATAGACCAAAAAAGACTCAGTGCGATAATCGCTACAAATATCTCTCTTTTACGAGTAACAGTTGTAAGGTTTTTACGAAGATAGAGACCTGATAAATAGTGTTTGAGGTTAAAGCTGCGTTTACTCACCTCTTGCATTTTGTTTGGTAATTTTGAAGCAAAAAACCACTCTATGATAGAGCTACCAACTAAAAGCCAACCAAGAGGTGCGATAGCTTGTAGTATCTCTTTTTCATCTATAAATGTATCACGATACATCCCCTCAAAAAGTACAGTATAAAAGATGATACCGCCAAGAATAGCTACAGTTGTAGTTGCTTGAATAGCAGCATTTCCACTGCTAATGTACTTCGTACCTACGAGCTCTTTTATATAACCATACTTTGCAGGTCCATAGATAGCACTCTGTAGGGCTAGTAAAAAAGTCATAGCAAATGCGAAAAGAAAGAGTCCGTGATAGTAGGCATAGGTGATACCGAGGGTAATAACAACAGCAAAAATAGCAGAGTACTCCATAATCTTGTTTTTAGGAAACCTATCGGCTAAAAAACCAGAGGGAGAAAAGACTAAGATAAATGGTAAAAGGATAAGAGCATTGACTATCGCCGTTAAAACAACCTGAGTATTACCATCATAGACTTTAAAAATAGTATCTTGGATGATGATTTTATGCCCTAAATCTGTAAAAGCATTTAAAAAAATAACTACTATGTAGTTTATTACACCTACTATTTTATACATTTACTCTTCTAGTTCTGAAGCGAGTACTGTACTCCAACCTTCATAAAAACCTTGATTTTTCTTAATGATTTTAAAAAGAGCAGAAACTTCTTCTTGAAGTGTTTGGCTTTTAACATTATGCTCTTTAACAAGGGCTATACCGTGTTCAAATTCTTCACTACTTATCTCATCTTTAAGAGTGTAGCCCTCAATATCTAAGGTGTTTATAAATCTATTTTTTTGTGTAGGAAGCTCAAAAGAGATATAATGTTCCACAGGGCGAACGACTTCTAAATCATCATCTTCTTCTTGGAGCATAAAAATAATCTTTTCACTCTCTATATGACAGAGTTCAAGCTCTGTAGGTTTTAAGTTTTTATAGTGAAAGTCCCACTTTGTGTCACGTACAACACTACTCTCATAAACATAGTGACTAGGGGAGAGTATCTTGGTAACAATAGCATCTAAATCTTTGGAATCATTTGCATAGAAATAAAGTTCACTCCAACCATCAACAATACGCATTCCTACATACTTTGTACGATCTTCATGCTCTAATGCGATGATAAGTGCTTCTTTAGTTTCAAGAAACTCTTCAAAACTTTCACTAGCCTCATCAGCACCATCGAACTTTATAAACACACTAAACAACCACGGATTATCACTACTATAAGCAAACGCATTCATATCAACTTCTAAATGTACTACACTATCTTCTTCGATTCTTGTAAACAGTTCTCTCATATCTCTACAACCTCTTTAACCTCTAAACCAAAACCACTCAGTCCGACTAAATCTACTTTTTTCGTAGAAGTAAGAAGATTCATCTGAGAGATACCAAAAGATTTAATTATCTGTGCTCCTATTCCAAACTCTTTTGGAGCTGCATTGTCTTGGTGCTCAGTTTTATTTATAAAGACTAAAAGACCGCTATTTTGCTTAAGATACTCTATGGAAGTTATTAAGTTATTATACTTTTTCTGATTTAAGAGAAGATTAATATCTGGCATAACATTATGCACTCGCACATTAGAAATTTCTCCGGTAGAGTAAAACTCAATAGCCGTATGCTCTATGCCGTCATGGTCACTAAAAGTGTGTTGTTTTACTTTCACACCAAAAAAGTCTATCTCTTCTTCATATTTTTTCTGTACAAGAGACTCATTTGCAAGTCTATACTCAACAATATCTGAGATAAAAACTGTCTTCAGATTGTGTTTTTCACCAAAGATATCAAGGTCATCACGACGTGCCATCGTTCCATCTTCTTTAATGATTTCACAGATAACACCAGCTTCGCTAAGACCTGCTAAACGGCAGATATCTACACTTCCCTCAGTATGCCCAGTACGGATAAGAGTTCCACCTTCTTTAGCTATAAGAGGGAAGATATGCCCAGGTTTTACAAGTTCATCTGCCTTGGCAAGAGGATTAGCAAGGATCTTAATAGTATCATCGCGTTCACCAGCAGAAATACCAGTAAGTGCATCTTTGGCATCTACAGAAACAGTAAACGCCGTTTCATAAGAAGAAGTATTGGAGCTTACCATAGGATTAAGCTCCAATCTTGTAGCAATCTTTTTAGAGAGTGCTACACAGATAAGTCCTTTGGCGTTTGTTGCCATGAAGTTTACATGTTGCGGCGAGCTAAACGCAGCAGCATAAACAAGGTCACCCTCATTTTCTCTATCTTCATCATCTATCATGATGACCATATTGCCTTTTTTAATCTCTTCTATCGCTTGTGTTACTCTTTGTATAGGTGTCATATATTCTCTTTTATTGTTTGTTTATTTTGTGTATTATAGTCAAATCTTCATTAAAAAAAGGTTCATTAATGAGCAAAGATTTTTTTCTAAAATAAGAAATTTACAAATTCACAAAAAAAGCCTTGACATAGAAAACAAAAGAGACTATAATTCCGGCAAGAAAAGACAAACAGCCTTTTCAAAAGTGTCGCGGAATAGAGCAGTTCGGTAGCTCGTCGGGCTCATAACCCGAAGGTCGCAAGTTCAAATCTTGCTTCCGCAACCAATTTACAATCTTCATATTTAAAATTTCAAAAAGTAACTATAAATTTCAATTTAAGCCTAGAAATAAAAAACAATCTCTCCATTAGACCGTTAATTCAAGAAAAGTTTAGAGTAAGCTAAGTACTAAATGTACTTAGCTTGTTAAGTTTATTTAAGTAATATTTTCCAAGCTGCTTCTATCTTTGATGCAAGCTTCTTCGTAATACCTTTGACTTCTGTAAGAATAGAAGGGTTCTGATGAATAACACCAACAACCTCATCAACATCACCGAAGTGTTCTATAATCTTAGAAACTTTTTTCTTCCCGATACCTTCTATCTCTGTAAGAAATGAAGTAAGCTCTTCGTGAGTTATACGCTCTTCTTGTGCAGATTCAGCAGACTCATCACTTGTTGGTTTTGGCGTTTTTTTCGCTGACTTACCATTTTTAGACTTTGCTGGGTTAAGTGCTAAGTTATCTTGATAGTTCCACTTCTCACTTGGCCACTCTTCACTCCAACGGCGTTTGACATCAAAAACAGGATACTCTTTATCAAGTTTATGTAAAAATACTTTTTTACCACCATAAGATTTTTTCTTCTTGCCAAAGTATTCACCATCAAATGATGGAGAAAATTTACCAAACTGAATATGTCTCATAGTTCTTAAAAGAGAAGCATCTATCTTCCCTAACTCTTCCCAGTTAAACATAGGCATATGAGGCTTTTTAAAACGACCTTCTGAGAGACTCCACATGATGTACTGACCAATCCAGTCTCTAATGTAAGGAAATGCCGCAAACGCAGTAGCACACTCTAAAATGCGAACCTTGCCATCTTTTCCATAAGCAACATCACAAGCCCAGTACTCAGCTTTTGCAGCTTTAGATACTTTAACAGCTAAGTCAAGAACATTTTTAGGAACATCCATATAGTCCATACTGCCACCCTGAGAAGTGTTTGTAAGCCACTCACCCTCTGGAGCGCGACGCCAGAATGCACATACAGGCTTATGCCCGATAAGCATTACACGAATATCTGCTTCCATAGGTACGAAATCTTGAAAGTATTGAGGATGGTACTTTTTCTCTTTGTAAAGTTCAAGTGCCTCTTTTGCAGAGTCTACCTTATGCACGAAGTAGCCACCATAGTTTGATGGTCCGTAAGATTTTTTAATGATTTTTGGGTACTCAGTTTTTTTGAGAAACTTTTTCGCATTATCATGATTGTAGTAGATATAAGTTTTTGGAATAGGAAGATCATATTTCCAAGCAAAACGAGTTACATTCTCTTTAGACTTGTTTGAAAACTGAGTATCCATAGAGGGAACAAAACGTACATGAGGAAGAGCGCGAGCTATCTCACGAAATGTCTCATAAGCAGTAGCTGGAATATTACCAATCAAAACATCAATCTTCTTTGCTTTAACTTCTTTGATAAATCTCTCTTTATCATTTTTCCAGTGGTATGTTACAGTCTCAATCTTATTTGGCCACCCCTTAAAGTTTGAGTGGTCAAAAAAACGAAGGACATAGTCCATATATAAAAATCCGAGTTTTGGTAGTTCTTTATTACTTAATCCCATTGTATTCCCTTTAAATTTATTTTACTTTTCCTAAAAACTCACACTCTACAGTGTTTACTTTTACTAAGTCGTCAATTAAGACATGGTAAGGTACTTGAACAACTGCACCAGTCTCAAGAGTAGCTGGTTTTTTACTTCCACTTGAAGTATCACCTTTGAAGTTTGGAGGTGTATCTGTTACTATTAGTTCCATAAATTCTGGAGCTTGTACTGAGATAGCCTTATTTTTGTAAAAAATAATCTCAACATTTATTCCATCTTTGAACCATTTTGAAGCCTCATCACACTGTGCATACTCAAGACCGAGTTGATCATAAGTTTCAGTATCCATGAATTGATACATCTCACCATCATCATAAAGATACTGCATAGTTTTATAGTCGATTTCAGGTACTTCAAACTTATCACCTGCATGAACAGTCTTCTCTACAACTTTTCCATTTAAGTAACTCTTCATCTTCATTCTAACAAACGCAGCACCTTTTCCAGGTTTTACATGTTGGAACTCAACAATTTTATATGGAACTTCTCCAACAACTAAACGAACACCTTTTTTAACATCACTCATTCCTACTGTAGCCATTTATACACCTTATGTAATAATTTTACAGTATTCTACACTATTGCGACTTAGAAATTGTTATAATGTCAAACTAATTTGATTAAGGATTTATAAACTATGAAATTTACTCTACAAGCGACAAGTGGCAAAGCTCGTGCTGCTACCATC
This sequence comes from Sulfurimonas sp., assembly GCA_027056465.1. GTDB lineage: Bacteria > Campylobacterota > Campylobacteria > Campylobacterales > Sulfurimonadaceae > Sulfurimonas. The sequence continues at coordinate 1,278 of JALUKS010000166.1, read as the reverse complement.
CAAACAGCTCATTCTACCATTAAAACACCCGTATTTATGCCCGTTGGGACTATTGGGAGTGTGAAAAGTCTTGATGCTGATGATGTTCTTAATCTTCTTGGTGCTGAGATAATACTCGCTAACACTTACCATACATATCTTCGCCCAGGGGATGAAACTATCAAAAAGATGGGAAAACTTCACGGTTTTACCAAATACCCAAAAAGTTTTTTAACAGATAGTGGTGGTTTTCAAGCATTTTCTCTCTCTGATATCTCTAAGCCTATGAAAGATGGTATAGAGTTTCGCTCTCACATAGATGGAAGCAAACACTTTTTTACTCCTAAAAAAGTGATAGATATTCAAACAAATCTTGGTTCAGACATTATGATGATTTTAGATGACCTTGTCGCTCTCCCTGCCACACAAGAACGTATAAAAGTAAGTATAGAGAGAACAACTGCATGGGCAGAGGAGTCCATAGAGTATTTTCGCTCACAACAAGAAAAAGGGATATGCAAAGATCAAAATATCTTCGCCATCATTCAAGGTGGAACAGATAGAGCTTTTCGTACAAAAAGTGCTACAGAGTTGTGTGCTTTAGATTATGATGGTTTTGCTATCGGTGGACTAAGTGTTGGGGAGCTAAACAACGAAATGTACGACACAGTAGAGCATACTGTTCAGTATATGCCAGAAGATAAGCCTCGCTATCTTATGGGTGTTGGAACACCTGAAGACCTCATCGAAAACATTGAACGCGGTATAGATATGTTTGACTGCGTTATGCCTACAAGAAATGCTCGTAATGGTACTCTTTTCACATCTTTTGGTCGTATAAACATCAAAGGTGCGAAGTTCAAAGAAGATGCAGCACCTATAGACCCAGAGTGCCAATGCCTCACTTGTAAAACATACTCTCGTGCCTATCTCAACCATCTCTTTCGCGCTCGTGAGATTACCTACTTTAGATTAGCAACTATCCACAATCTCCACTACTACCTCAACCTTATGAGAGAGGTTCGTGAAGCTATTTTAGAGGATAGATTTGATGCCTTTAAAAAAGAGTTTTATGAGAAGAGAAAGGTGTGAGGTAAAATTACACCACTCAACTCTTGGGTATCATAAAGCGAGTCTAACTCGTTTATGACCTGCTTCTCGTTTGTATCTAGGAGTACGAACTCTGCATTTACTCCCACTTCTATAACTCCAGCCTCTTTCTTTATACTTCTTGCACTGTTTTGTACTGTAAGTTTTATAAGCTCACTCATACTTATAAGCCCACTCTTTACAAGTTTG
>JALUKS010000165.1 GCA_027056465.1 Sulfurimonas sp. | reverse complement strand
TTATGGTTGGTATGAGCTTCGTAGTACTTCTAAGTATCTACACTTTCAATGCAAAACATAACAAAAAATTTGGACTCTAAGATGATAGATATAGCGATAAAAAAGACTCTTTTAGGTGCATCAGGAGGGCTTGAGCTAGATATAAAACTCCACATCAAAGAGGGGGAGTTTCTAGCACTCAGTGGCACAAGTGGCAGTGGCAAGACTACACTGCTTCGTATCATCGCTGGACTTGAAAACGCGAAAGGGAGTATAGAGGTTCAGAAACAGAGTTGGCTAAGTGCTAAGAAGAGTCTCCCTCCACAAAAACGCTCTATCGGTTTTCTCTTTCAAGAGTATGCACTCTTTGACAATATGAACGTCCTCCAAAACCTACTCTTTGTAGCAAAGGATAGAACTTTAGCCCTGCGTTTACTAGAGCTAACGGAACTCACAGAGCTACAAGAACGCTACCCAAAAACACTAAGTGGTGGGCAAAAACAGCGTCTTAGCCTCTGTAGAGCCTTGATGCAAAAACCAAAACTCTTACTCTTAGATGAACCTCTCTCGGCACTTGATCCAACCATACGAGCCAAACTCCAAACGCAGATACTCAAACTCCACAAAGAGTTCGGCACAACGACTATCATGGTCTCACATGACCCAAGCGAAATCTACAAACTCGCCTCTCGTGTCCTACTTCTAAAAAATGGTAAAATCATCAAAGATGGCAAACCAAAAGAGCTACTACTCAAACAGAACGGCTCACAAAAGTTCTCTTTTTCAGGGGAGCTTTTAGAGCTTAAAAAAGTAGATATTATCTATGTAGCAGTCATCGCCATCGGTCAGCAGATAGTAGAGGTAGTGCTTTCAAAAGAGGAAGCGAGTAGGCATAGAGTAGGCGATAGTGTTACTCTTAGCACAAAGGCATTTAGCCCGACACTTTCATAAAGGGTGAACCTAAAGGATCACATCCGAAGGACTTGGATGCGATAGGGTTTTTCGGATGTGTGGCTTTAACCTCACCTATTACTTAAGCCAAAGCCTCAATCTTCTCTTCATACTCAAAAACTATCTCATCAAGTCTATTCTGTTCCACTTCTAACTCTTCAAAAAGCTCTTCAACTTCACTCTCCTCTTTGCTAACAGTTTTTGAGAGTTCCATCAAACTTGCACTATCTCCTGCGTTTGAAGCTTCTATAAGCTCTTCATGATGCATGCTAAGCGACTCTTCCACTTCCATTATCCTGTTTTCTAGTTTCTCAACTTTCTTCTTCAGAGGAGAAGTGAGTTTGTTACGTTCTCTTACTAGCTCTGCTTTAAGTTTTTTATTCTCTTTTGAAGTCGATTTAGGAGCGACTTTCACCTTTTCTTCTACTTCATCTTCCTCCCAACCAATCTTAGTTAAGAACTCATCATACCCACCATCAAAATACTCAGCCCCATCACGAGCAAAGATAATGAGTCTATCACAAACGCGACGGAGCATCTCTTCGGAGTGGGTAACTATGATAACACCACCCTCAAAGTTTTGGATAGCCTCCGTAAGTGCCTCAATACTTTCCATATCAAGGTGGTTTGTCGGCTCATCGAGGAAGAGGAGATTTACTTCACGAGCTAAAATCTGCCCCAACATGACACGCGATTTCTCCCCACCTGAGAGAAGAGAGACTTTTTTATCGGCAGAGTCTCCACTAAACATCATCGCTCCTGCTATACTTCTGATAATTTGTGTCGAGAGTTTTGTGTTGGCTGAGTGTAGCTCATCTGTAACCGTCGCGTTTGGATGGAGTCTCGCTATATTTGTCTGTCCGAAGTGTGCGAACTCCACAGATGGGTGTGAGTTTATCACTCCACTAAGTTGCTTTAGCTCTCCTGCTAAGGTATTTAAAAGTGTTGATTTTCCCTTACCATTTTTCCCGATGATACCTATGCACTCCCCGCGTTTGATACTAAAACTTATATCTTGAAAGAGGAGATTTTCAGGGCTATATCCAAAGGCTAACTTATCAACTTCAAGCATTATCTTAGAGGGAGTCTCTTTGAAGTTAAAATCAAACGCGAGTGTGCTATCAAACGCGAGGTCTTCCATCAGATCCATCTTCTCAAGTTGCTTCACTTTAGACTGTGCAAGTGCTGCTGTAGAGGCTCTAGCCTTGTTTCTAGCTATAAACTCTTCTAACTCTTTGACCTTCTTATCTTGAGCAATTTTCTGCTTTGCATAGTGTTCATCGTTAAGGGCTAACTGCTCATAAAACTTATGGGTATTACCCTGAATCATCTCTATATTTTTACGAACTAGCCCCATCGTATGAGTGCAAACGCTATCCATAAAATCACGGTTGTGTGTGATGAGGATGACCTCTCCATCAAAGGCTCGTAGAAAATTTTTAAGCCAACGGAGTGAGACAATATCAAGGTAATTGGTAGGCTCATCGAGTAGCAGAAGATTTGGTTCAGTCACAAGGAGTTTCGCAAGGTTGATACGAATCTGATACCCACCCGAAAAAGAGAGGGGATTTTTCTCTAAATCCTCCTGCGAAAAACCAAGTCCAAAGAGTATTTTTTCCACACGATAAACATCATACTTCATCTCCTCCTCTAGTGCTAATGCCGCCTCTTCTCGAAGAGTGGTCTCACTAAAGGTAAGATGCTGTTTGAGTGTTCCTATCTTATAGTTTCTAGGGATGATAATCTCCCCACTATCAGGAGACTCTTCCCCAAGAATAAGTTTGAAAAGTGTAGATTTTCCACTTCCGTTTCTTCCAACCAAGCCTGTTCTATTTCCAGAGTTTAACTTAAAGCTTAGGTTTCTAAAGAGTTCTTGCGATGCGAAATTTTTTGAGATATTTTGTAGCTGTATCATATGGCTCTTTTGTAGTTAAATGTATTTAAAAATATCTGTAATTATAGCATATGATGTAAACGCCATCTTTGTCTAAATTAAATTTTCTGGAGTCTCATGTTTCAATATTGCCAATTCATCATCACATAAACCTGTGATAACTTTAATCGTTTCTATATCTAAGCCTTGTGCCAATGATTTTTTTGCAATCTCGAAAGCTTTTTTTTGTTCACCTTTTGCAAGTCCTCTCTTTTCACCTTCTCTCTTAGCTTTTCTTTTTGCAGTCTCAAGTGCATTTATCTCATCGTAAGCTTTCAGACCCATATAGTCATAGAGTCTCATCTCATCTTCACTCCATTGCATCTGTGTTGCTACTTCAAAGGCATCTTTGAACTCTTTTATATCTTTATACTCTTTTGGTATCAAGGTTAGGTTTGATGCATTTTTTATGAAGTATATCCATTTATCTAGGATACTCTCTAGTTGATTTAACTCTTTGTTAAACTTTGGTAGTTCTAAAAATGTAAATTCAAAGTCATCTATATCTTGTGAAGTTGTCTCTTGGTTTATGATAAGGTGTCTTGATATATAGCTTTTACTATCAAACATATCAAAGTTTAGTATTCCTATAAAATATACTTTTTTGAGTTCAGAGTAGTTATGTCCTTTTTTCAACTGTTCTACATAAGCTTTAGATGTATAGTAGAGACTTCTTTTTGCAAAGTCTCCTATATCTTTCTTTTGCATCTCTACTATAAACTTTTCACCATTCTGATTTGTAGCTTGTATATCTAATATAGTCTCTTTTAACTCTTCTATCTTTGGAACTTGATAAGGGTTTAGTAGTGTTACATCTACTATAGTTTTTTCATCTTTAAAATCTAAGATACTATTTAAGAAAGAGATGAGTATCTCTTTCTTGTTTTCGTTACCAAATATCTTTTTGAAGGCTAAGTCGTTTTTTGGGTCGGCGAATTGCAATGTTTTGTCCTAAAATTAAAATATATTAGTAAAATTAAAATCTATTTTACAGCTATCTAAGTTAAAAGTAAAGGTTTCATTTGTAAATTCACCTTGAAGTCTATAAAATCCATCTTCTAGTTTATAAACTTCTGCAAAATTACCTTTTGGTTCTACTAAAATATAATACTTCACACCTTGCTCTTGAAACAGATTGTATTTTCTATTTCTATCGACTTTCTTTGTGGATGGTGATAGCACTTCAAATATTATTTTAGGAATCTCTTCTATGAAGTTTGTTTTTATTTTACTACAAACTACACTGTTATCAGGACAAACAACAGTGTCATTTGCTATTTTCCAATCAACTGCTAGTACTGATGTGCATTTTTTACACTTTTTAAGTTTTGTTTTTAATTCATATGATATTTCAGCACTTATATTTTGATATTCAAAGATAGGGGATGGTGCCATAGCGAAAGCCACTCCATCTATTAACTCCCATCTTCCTTCCCATATTTTGTAGTCATCATAAGTATAATGTGGCAAATCTTCTACTCTTAATGCTCCCATTTTAATCTCCTTTATAGATTTTTACTAAATCAAATTTACCTATTTTTATTTTTCAAACCTATCCCCAAACCCATAATTTTTCTTAGCAATTTTACCTAAAACATCCTTCAAATACCTAGGATGCATCCCATACCCCGGTCTAACACTTCTGATATTTTCTTCTGTAAAGAATTCACCTTTTTTAATATCTTTAGAGACATAAAGACTTCTACTAAATTGTCTTGATTTTTTCTTTTGCTCTGTCATACTATAGTCAATTTTACCAAGAAGTTTCTCAGTATCACGAACGGCTTCTATCATCTCTTTAAACTCTTTCTTATCCATAGAGAAGTCTGCATCAGCACCACCGATTGACTTATCAAGTATAAAATGTTTCTCTATCACTTTTGCTCCAAGAGTTGTTGCAACTATGGGTGCTGTACTCCCAAGAGTATGATCTGAAAAGCCAGAGATTACACCAAATGTTTGAGCAAGGTTTGGTATCATAGAAAGGTTTGCATCCTCAAGTTTTGCAGGGTAAGCACTTGTGCATTTTAGAAGAATTATATCTTCATTTCCAACTTCTCTACAAATATCTACTGCATCTTGTATCTCATCTATTGTAGCTATTCCTGTAGAGATTATCATTGGTCTCATTTTTGATGCTGTGTATCTTATGAGTTCATAGTCTGTTATCTCAAATGAAGCTATTTTATAAGCAGATGGATTGAACTCTTCTAAAAAATCAACTGCAGTTTTATCAAATGGAGACGAAAATATATCTATGCCTATCTCACGAGCATATTCAAAAAGTTCTTTGTGCCATTCCCAAGGAGTATAGGCTTCTTTATAAAGCTCATACATAGTTCTACCATCCCAAAGAGTGCCACATTTAATGATGAAATCTTCTTTATCAGAGTCCAAAGTAAGTGTATCTGCTGTGTATGTTTGAAGTTTTATCGTGTTTGCACCTATCTCTTTAGCTGCTTTTATCGTATCCAATGCAGTCTGCATGCTACCATTATGATTTGCACTTAGTTCAGCTATAATGTAAATACCATCTTTTTCTAAATCAAAATTACCTATTTTCATCATCTGTCTCCTCTATTTTAAGAATATATTTTTTATCATCTTTATAAAAAAATGCAGGATAATTTTCATTGTCAACAATTCTTAAAAGATTAAATTGTTCATCAATAGTTTTATGTATATCTATTTCACTATCTTTAGCTGAGCGTTTTTTATAAAAACTTTCTTGACCTTCTTGAAGAGTTGATATTTTGTACTTCTCATAATCGTTATAAAATTTCAAACACATATCAATAATAAATTGTGCTTGCTTTTCTCTTAATTCATCATTTAATTCATATCCTGTTAGTGACAACTCTTCTTTCATATATATATCACCATTATCCACACCATCAGATATTTCAAACATTGAAAAAACTATTTTATCTTTTCCTTCTAGTATCTGCCAAAACATAGGAGCCCAACCTTTCCCATTTGGTAAATCACTTGCATGAATAACTATATTATGTTTGTTATTTGACAATTGTTCTAATGGTATAAGCTTGTGATAACTTAAAATAAATACAGTATCAAAAGTATCTTTTATCTCTTCATGGTTAAAAAAAAGATGACTATTTTTAATTTTCTTTTGCAACTCTTTAGCATAAGGAATAAACCATTGATTATGTGATGTTAATATCGCTATTTTCATGTTAGTTTCCATTCATTTTTTATTATATTTTTAAAAAGTATTAGATGAAATTTTTCTAAAGTTAAAAAACCATTTCTTTGAAGATACTCATATATGTCTTTTTGATTTTCTTCAGTTTTTATAGCGATAAAAGGCAACTTCATAAAGTATGCTTCATTGACCGTTACACTAGGTGTTAAAATTGCAAAGTCACTCTCATGCATAAGTTTCGCAACTTCATTCGTATTGATATGTAAAGTTACATTTTTAAAGTTAGCCACATATTCTTGTAACACATTTAGATTTTTATTAGCAGTTGTTGTTATAACATTTATTTTTATATTTTCAAAACGAGATAAAACTTTTACTATTTTTATATTTAACTCTCGACTATCAACTCCACCCATAGCTACTAAAATATTTTTATTTTTTGTCTTTACTTTTTTAGGAAATTTTTGGTGAAACTCAGTTCTTAAAAGAGTATATTTAGTTCCACATCGAAGCTCACAGTTATCAGCTACTAATCCTTTATATCTTGACTTATCAGCACTCAGATTATGGTTTAAAAGTATATCGCAATAGTGTTTCGCATAAGTATCATCAAAGGCTAAAATTTTTACATTTGTGTTCTCTTTTAGTATTTGCTCATATTTATAATCAATTTCGTAGTTATCTATAACTACTAACTCACCTTCATATTTTTCCACTACTGTTATAAATTCTTTTACATCATTAGAGTGCAGTAGCTCAACTTTATAACCAGCTTCTTTTATTTTATGATTTATATTGCCTGCAAGCTCTTGTGTTACAAAGATAATATTAGCATCACTATATTGCTCTGCTAGTACCAAATCTCTCATGATATGACCAGTGCCGATAGTTGATGAAGAGTCGGCTCTAAAGAGTATGTTTTTAGTCATTTAGTCATCCTCCTTTATAGCTTCTATTATTTTTAAATCTATCTTTTCTTCTGATATATTTTCAAAATCTGCTTTTGAATATATTGAAAGTAAAATTATATTTGAATTTTCTTCAATAATTAAATATATTACTCGATATCCAGAACTCTTTCCTTTGTTGTTATCACTATTTTGTAGTCTTATTTTATAACAATCTTTACCTAAATAAGTTGATATCTCTTTTGGATTAGATTTAGATAAAGTTTCTAATAAATCTATATAATCTTTTTTAATACTTCTGTATCTTTTAGATAACTGTTTTAGTTCTTTTTTAAAGGTAGTTACAGTAGTAATACTATAACTCATCCACCAAATCCCAAGCATTATTTAATTCAATATTATTCTTTTTAGAATTTTCAACTTCATTTAAAGCATTTTTTACTGATATTGTGATTTCATCTAATTTTGTATCATTGTTCAAATTAATCTTTTTAATTTTTACATCATTTTTAAAACTACTCAGTAACCAAAGTATTTTATCTGATATATTATCATTAACTTCTAATTGATATGCTTGCATTTTATAACTCCTTATACTGTTTTAAAATTATAACATCTTTATAGAATAAGAATTTCAAAATTGTTGTTTGATTCTTTTAGGGTAGTATAATGTACTTGCCTTATCTTTTTAAGAGAATTTTATGTATCAAACCTATCTTGAAAGAGTACACCATACATAAGTTCAGCTTGTCTAAAATCCTCAGGGGTATCTATATCCTGCACCAGTTCTCTTGGTAAAACTATCGGGATGCTATCTTTGCCAAAAGCAATATCACTCCACTCTTTATCTACTCTTTCCCAGTAAAACTGCCCTGCATCTTGATAACCCTCTTCTAAATCTTGTGAACGATAGCTGTAGTACTCAGGAGTAAACATCTTACATCTACCATTTTCTGTAATGCTAAAAGTTCTTTGCACAGGAAAAGGCATC
>JALUKS010000164.1:2162-7930 GCA_027056465.1 Sulfurimonas sp. | reverse complement strand
TTATACATTATTTCTTCTTTATGATGAGATCAAGATATTTTTTCGGAGTGACTTGCATCATCTCTTGTGCTAACCAGCGTATCTGAAAAAATGCTGCTCCACTATCACGAAGAGTGAAGTAGTTTTTCAGGCTACGAAGATTAAAAGTCACAACCATATCTACTTTGACATTATCTGTGATGATGTGCTTAAACGCATCGCCGACGTTGCGTTTTTTCTTTCCAGCTTGTAGAGCTTCATAGAGTGCTTCACTATCTCCTGCATACTCCTCTAAAAATGGGAGTGAACTTTTAGCAACAGAGATAGCATAAAAATCTTCTAACGTGTTATACTGAAAGTCAAGTTTGTTATACATTCCTGCAATCTCTATGCGATTATAGGCTCTATCAGATGTAACAAACATATCAAAACCTAACACTTTTGTTATAAAGAACTCTTCGCCTCCACCAAACTTTGAAGCGACAAATGCATTGATAAGTGAACTCATAGTATAGCGTGTACTTCTGACACTTATCGCTTGTATTCGGTGGCGAGCATGCTCTTGTAAAACACCACGAGAAGTGCCACGAATAAGAAAAGAGAGGTTTGCATGCTCTAAGATAGAGTGGTGGAAGTATGTCCAAGCGAGATCACCTAAAAGAGCAGACTCCTCGATGGCGTTTATCTCATCGCACATCTCTCTATCTGGGAGAGTATGTTCTATCTCTTGAATAACACTATTTTCACTGTTAGCAAAAGAGTCATAACAGGTACGAGCAGCAGACTCAGCCACACCTATACCCGTATCTTGAAGTAAAATCACTTCAGGTTTTGAGTATTTTATGCCGTACATTTCTTCCATTACCACCCCTTTTTTATTAACATATTGTACACTATCTACTATTTGTAATACTTGAATTACTTCTGCACACCATCTAAAATAGGTACAAAATCACAATCTTCTAACTCTTCTTCTTCAATTCTATCGCCATTTTTTATAAAACGAGTAATCACTTGCTTGCCGTTTTTCTCTACAGGGGCGACAAGTATGCCTCCATCTGCGAGCTGATCAAAGAGTTTTTGCGGTATCTTCTTGGCTGTAGCAGAGAAGAGAATACGGTCATAAGGGGCATAAGAGACCCAGCCATTTTGCCCATCATCAGTTCTTGTGTGGATGTTGTTCATAGAGAGTTTACGAAAACGCTGCTTTGCTTCAAGTATAAGTGGCTCAATGCGTTCTATGGTAAAAACACCGCGAAAAAGATGTGAGAGCACTGCTGCTTGGTAACCACTACCACACCCAACTTCTAAGACTCTATCTGCTCCACGAGGAAAGAGGTACTCGGTCATCTTTGCCACTGTAAGAGGAGAGCTTATATATTGTGCTGCACCTATTGGGAGAGCATCTAGTTTGTAAGCACTATGCTTAAAACCTGTAGGAACAAAGGCTTCTCTATTTGTTTTAGCTATTGCCTCTTTTATCTCAGGAGAGATAGGAAATATCTTCTCTATCTCATCTGCCATTCTTGCAGTTTTTGTTGCTGTTATTCTATCCACTTTATTCTATACCTATGTTAATATATTTTCGCATTTTTATTATCTCTTTTTTCTCATATACTCTCTCTAAGCAAGGCTTATTCCCATTATAGAGTGCCTTACCTTGGGGTGTTATGATAGCACTTAAAGCACTACACTCTGCATTTTTTGCATCACTCGCTACAACATAACACTGGTTCGTAATAGCTAACGTTTGTGTTAGCAATCTAAAGTGTTCAGCACGAGGTTTCCCCCACCAAGCAGGTACTAAAACTATGTCAGCACCTTCAGCTTTTTGCCATAACTCTTTAAAACGTAACTCAAAACAGATGAAAATAGCTACCTTAAGACCATCTATCTCAAATATCTCAAACGCATTATCATTCCCCTCACTCATATACTTCTCTTCGTTTCCAAGTCTAAAAAGTCTCGATTTTGCTCGTTGATGTAGGAGTTTACCATTGTGAAAAACTTTTACAAGATTAAAAACCTCTCCCTCTATCTTCTCTAACATTGTAAGCACTATAGTTTTCTCTTGTGAAGCATTAAGAAGTTCTTGCGAAGCATAAGCACTAAACGCAGTCGCCTTCTCTAAGTTTTCATAATCAAAACCTGTTAAACATACTTCGTGCGCTAAAATAAGTGAGTTTCTCTTAGTCTGTTCTATGAGTTGTAAAAGAGTTTGAAGATTAGCAGAGTAGTCACTGCTCGTCTCAAAAAGAAGTGAACATAAAACCTGCTCTTTTATAGTATTTGATTTAAAAATCATCATCAAAAGATAAACTACCTTTTGAGTAGTTTGTTACAGTTCCTTCAAAAAAGTTTGTTTTTTGGTCATTGAACTTTGCGAAGTCATCTACCCATTTGATGGGATTTTTAACATCATAAAGTTTTTCAAACCCTACAGAAGTGAGTCTATCATCGGCAAGATACTTGATATACTGCTCGACGATGTCATCTGTTAGACCTAAAATCTGCCCTTGTGTGATGTATTTTCCCCATGCTACTTCAAGTGCTACTGCCTCTTTAAACATCTCTATAACTTCTGCTTTTAGCTCCTCTGTGAAGAGGTCTGCGCGCTCTTTTCGGAGTGTGTTGATAAGGTTTTGAAAAAGTACAAGGTGCGTTACTTCATCGCGTTGGATGAAACGAATCATCTGCGCACTTCCTAACATCTTCCCTGAACGTGCAAGCGTGTAGATGTAGGTAAAACCACTATAGAAGTAGATACCCTCTAAGATTTGGTTTGCAAAACACGCTTTGACAAAGTTCGACTCACTTGGGTTCTTCGCAAGATTAAGATAGACTTTTGCGATAGCATCATTTTTGCTTTTGAGCATCATATCTCGACGCCATAGGTCATAAATCTCAGTAGAGTTTGTGGAGATACTATCTACCATCACTGCATAAGATTGAGAGTGAAGTGCCTCTTCAAATGCTTGACGCACAAAGATAAGGTTTATTTCAGGGGCAGTTACATAAGGATTGATATTGTCAATGATGTTATTTGTCTGGAGTGAATCCATAAAGATAAGTTGAGAGAGTGCTTTATCGTAGGCACTCTTCTCTGCATCTGTGAGCTGTTTGTAGTCATTAACATCACGAGTCATATCGACCTCTTTTGGGTACCATGTGTTGTTGAGCATCATCTCCCAAAGGTTATACGCCCACTGGTACTTAATGTTGTTGAGTTCAAAGATACCTGTCGGGTTACCACCGAAAACTTTTCTATCGTTTACATTTTCAGTCGAATCTGGGTTATATATATTTTTTCTATTTATCATTTGAACTCCATTAAGTATTAAGTTGATTATTATAGCCATCTATACATAAAAATTTGATAAGATTAGAAAATATCAATAGACTTCTTGAATAGGAAAAAAGATGCCTCAAGCGTTTCAACCAAGTTTTTTTTTACAGAACAGACATATTCAGACTATCTACTCTTCACTCTTTCGTAAAAGTAAAGAACTCGACTATAAGATAGAAAAATTTACTCTTAGTGATGGAGATTTTCTTGAGTGCTACTGGTACAATAGTGGAAAAGAGAGTTCTCATAAACCTCTAGTTGTTCTCTTTCATGGTCTTGCTGGAAACTACAAATCTCCCTACATACAAGGCGTAGTGCTTGAACTTGCTAAGAGTGGTTTTGAGAGTGTTATCATGCACTTTCGTGGATGTACAGGAAATGACAATCTCTTAGCTCGTTCTTATCATAGTGGTGAAACAGGTGATGCCTTAGAGTTTGCAAAAGCACTGAAAATTCGCTATCCAAAAAGAGATCTTTATGCTGTTGGCTACTCACTCGGGGCAAATATGCTTCTTAAACTTCTAGGTGAAACAGGGAAACAATCTCCATTTACTAAATGTGTAGCAGTCTCCCCACCTATGCAACTTGATATTTGCTCAGATAGAATGAATGTTGGCTTTGCAAGATACTACCAATATCGACTACTAAAAGAGCTCAATATCGCACTAGATAGAAAGTACGATTCTCACGATATGCACTCACTCATCAAACTTAAACGCGAAGATATAAAAAATCTAAAAACTTTCTGGGATTTTGATGGTACATACACTGCTTCTATTTATGGATTTAAAGATGCTAGAGACTACTACACAAAATGTAGTTCAAAGCAATTTCTCAAAAATATAAAAACATCAACTCTAGTCATACACTCTAAAGATGACCCCTTTATGACAGAAGATATTATCCCAATCAAGAGTGAATTATCTGAGTCTATAGAGCTAGAGTTAATGCAGAAAGGTGGGCATGTTGGGTTTATTAGTGGTAAACTCTTTAAGCCTGAGTATTGGTTAGAAAAACGGATAGTAGCTTACCTAAGCTAAAAACCTTATATTTCTATCCTATAGCCAACACCAAAAATATTTTTAATTGTATCTTTTGGAAGTTTTCTTCTAAGTGCTTTGATGAGTGTTTTAAGTGCATTACCTTTCTCTTTTTCTGAATAATACCATAGTTCATGTACAATATTTTCTACACTAAAAATTCTATGTGGATTAGAAAAAAACAGTGTTAAAAGTTCTATCTCTTTTTTTCTCAGTGCTATCTCTTCATCCTTACAAAAGAGTTGCTGTGTTTCAGTATCCCAATAAAATGAATCTTTCATCTTTATAACTTTTTTTGAAACTACTGTATAGTTTAGGAGTTCTTCTTCTGCGAGTGCAATAGCCTCTCGTAAATCACTACGAGAGACAGGTTTTACAAGGTACTTTGTTAACTTTAAATTAGTTGCATTGAGCAGAGTCTCTACATCTGAATTTGCCGTTAACATAATAGCTTTTGTAGCATGGTCACTCTTTCTTATTTCTCTTAAAAAATCTATTCCACTTTTTCCAGGAAGATTTATATCTATTATGAGAATAGCTGGTTTTTTACTTTTATATATTTTCAGTGCTTCATTGACATCTGCTGCTTCATATACATTTTGAAAAAAACGTTCTAAATACTCAACATAATTACGGCGAACTTCACCCTCATCCTCAACATATAACAAATCATAAAAACTCTCTTTTTGAAACACTATTTTTTCTCCATAGGTAAGCTTATAGAAAACTCAGAACCATTCTCTATATTTTTTACATTAAGTGAACCAAAATGAAGTTCTTGGACTATTTTTCTTGCCATATTTAGTCCTATTCCACTACCTTGTGAATGATGTTTGGTTGTGAAATAAGGCTCAAACATCTTTTCCATCACACTCTTTGGGATGCCACCTGCATTATCTGCTATTTTAATTATATATTGACACTTTTCAAGATAAAGTGAAACCCTAATTTTTGCTTCAAAGGTATTTCTCTCAAGAAGTGCATCTTTTGCATTATTTAAAAGTACAATAATAATTTGTTCTAGCTGTTTTCCATGACATAGACACTGATATTCCTCATCAATATTTGTACTTATCTCTATATTGTTTTCTTCTAGGCTTATTTCAAGTGTTGCTATGGCATTTTGTATAATTCTAGCCAATCTAACATCTGATTTTTTTGCGGTATTTGCAAAGTGGCTCTTGAAATCATCAATAGTATTTGACATATATTTTGTTAAAGATTCTATCTCTTGAAGTTTCTTTTCAAGCTCTGGCTCTTGAATATTTTTCTCGTACAATATTTTGTCAATAACACTTACTGTTGAGTTAATTTGAGAAAGGGGTTGACGCCATTGATGAGCAATATTTTCCATAGTCTCTTTTATGTAAAGTAGTTTTTCATTTTCTTGCATAAATCTACCC
>JALUKS010000164.1:0-2152 GCA_027056465.1 Sulfurimonas sp. | reverse complement strand
TTAATAGACATTATAACAAATATCTTTTTAGTTTTACTTGATTATAATATTTACTGTGTATAATAAATAGAATTAAAATTTTATCTATTTTTAAAGAGGGAAAAATGAGTAAAGAGAAGACAAACAAAACAGAAAATGACATAGGACAACTTGGAAATGTTGACCAGATAAGAGAGATTCTTTTTGGTTCTCAATCACGTGAACTCAAAGAAAAATTTGA
This sequence comes from Sulfurimonas sp., assembly GCA_027056465.1. Classification (GTDB taxonomy): domain Bacteria; phylum Campylobacterota; class Campylobacteria; order Campylobacterales; family Sulfurimonadaceae; genus Sulfurimonas. The sequence goes on along the minus strand of JALUKS010000164.1, from coordinate 1,932 downwards.
CAAGTTAGAGAACTCAATCCAATCTATTCATGAAGAGATGCGTAAAAAGATGGAGCAGACACAGAGTGATTTCAACTCAAGAATTGAGAGTGAACTTGAGGCAATCAGTAGAAAAATGAAAAACATAACTACTCAGCAACAAGATGAGTTTGCAGATGTAAGAGATGCTTCACTTAAACAAGAAAAACGTTTACAAAATGCTCTTGACATTGTCGAAGAGGAGTTAAATGCTAAACGCGAACAGCTTCAAAAACAGCAGTCACAAAACACTACAACACTCCGTTCACAGATGGATACACTCAAAGATGAGCTTTTTGGTGCACTAGATACAAAGATCTCTGAACTTGGACTAAACAAGCTCTCTCGTGATGATGCAGCAGAGATAATGATGGAAGCGGCAATGGCTATGAAAGGCAAACAGATTAATCAACAACTTTCAATGACAAATATAAAAAAATCATAATTTAAACCTATATGAGCAATAAAAGACAAGAGGAACAAGCCTTAGAAGAGGCTCTCTCTCCCATAGTAAATCGACTTATCGACAGAAACTATGAGACATCACAAGATAAAATTGCTATGCAGATGGCACCACTCATTGGTGCTGCTATTCGTGAGCAGATAAAATCACAAAAAGATGATGTTGTTGATGCTCTATACCCTGTTTTGGGTAATATGATAAGCCGTTATGTCACTAAAATGCTTGAAGATATGCTAAATAAAATCAATGCACAGATACAAGATGGCTTATCCTCAAAATCTATCAAGCGCAAAATCAGAGCAAAACTTCAAGGAGTTAGTGAGAGTGAACTCCTTTTAAACGAAAATGCCACTACAAATATTCAGTCACTTCTTCTTATTCACAAAGAGACAGGTATAGTTCTTGCACATGCTGAAAATCCTGCTTCTCCTGTTAGTGAACCTGAAATGTTAGCCTCAATGATGACGGCAATTAGAAGTTTTGTAAATGACTGGATTGAGCAAAACGAAAGTAATCAAGAGTTAGGTGAGATAGAGTATGGTGGGAATAAAATCATTATCGAAGCTAGTGGGTATAGCTACTTAGCCGTTATTGTAAATGGGAGTACCCAGAGAAACACTTACGATAAAATCCGTCAAACTCTTGAAAATATTGTCCTAAAGTATGGAGACACTATCCGAAAATTTGATGGAGATCTTACTGCATTTGCAAATATTGAGATATATAAAGAACTCTTAACTCTTTTAGACTCTAACACAAATGAAGAAGAGATAGAGGAGGAAAAAAGTATCCATCCTCTTCTCTTTATACTACCCGTTGTTTTCCTTCTTTGGGGTGGTTATAGTTACTATAAATCTTCTAAGGATGAAACAGTTAAAAAGAGCATACTGGAGAAGTTTTATAAAACACCGCAACTTACATCCTATAAGCTTAGTGTCTCTAATAAGGATGGTCTTGTAAAACTTCAAGGAACTGTTCCCTTTAATTATTACAAAGAGCTTGCACAAAAGTTAGCACAAGGTATAGATGGCGTTACAAAAGTAAACAATGAACTCGTAGTTATAGATGCTCTGCAAGACCCCATACAAATTAGCTCAAATATCGCTTATCTTCTTCGAGGGCTTAACACACAAAAGGGCATAAATCTTACTTACAGCTATGACTATATGCACTTAAAAGTAGAGGGCTGGGTATACAACAGAACTCTTTTACAAAAAGTTAAAGATGAGATACAAAAAGTTCCAAATATCTCAAATATAGAGTATAAAATAGTGATAAAACCTCCTCATTTTGAGACTAAAATCTACTTTAATAGAGCAAGTGCAAAACTAACACCACCTGATTATGCTAAGCTAATAAAGAGTATTGGAGTTATAAAAAACTTAGATGAGGAGTATAAACTTCTAGTTACAGCTTATAGCGATCAGATAGGTTCACCTACTAAAAATACT
>JALUKS010000163.1 GCA_027056465.1 Sulfurimonas sp. | reverse complement strand
TAGATGATAAAGAGAAAAAAGGGATTTTAAATGTTCCTTTTGCTCACCTTCCTAAAGCTACAAAAAAACTTATCAAGCCGAACTAATAAAAGGATATTGAGAGATAAAAAGCTTCTAAGTGTAACCTAGAAGCTTGTGTATGAAACTTATCGAATCAGAATAAGGATATACAAGGAGAATCGTAATAGAATTATACACATTAATAGTTACAGAAGTGTTAATAGCTTCAAGACTATAAAAGGATAAATTATTATGAAAAAATGTAATTCACTAGAAGAAGTAAGAACAGAGATAGACACTCTTGATAGTAAACTCGTAGAACTCATCTCAGAACGTAGTCATCTTATACGTCAAGCAGCTGCGTTTAAGAACAGTGTAGAGGAAGTAAAAGCAGAGGATAGAATAGAGTTTATAAAAGCTCGTGTTCGTCATCAGGCTATAGCACTTGGAGTGAGTCCAAATATGATTAGTGAACTTTTTACTACGATGATAAATGAGATGGTTGAAACAGAAATAGCAGAGTTTAGAAATGCAGATACATTCTAATGTAATGAAGTTGAGATAAGGTCCTAAGACCTTATCTCTATTTGTATCTATAAGTGATACGGCCCTTGTCTAAAGAGTATGGAGTTAGTTCGAGTTTTACCTTATCACCTGGAAGAATTTTAATGTAATGCATTCTCATTTTTCCAGCAATATGACATAAAATAATATGTCCATTCTCTAATTCAACACGAAAAGTTGCATTCGGCAGTGCTTCAATAATCTTGCCATCAACTTCAATAACATCGGCTTTAGCCATATTTAAGTCCTTTTTCTCTTAAGCAAGAGATAATATTTCAGCCTTACCGTTGATAACTGCAACAGTATGCTCATAGTGTGAACCGCGTAAACCATCGGCACTAACAACATCCCAACCATTTTCTAAAATAACTGGTTTTGACTCTTTTTGACATATCATAGGTTCTAAACAAAAAACCATTCCATTTTTTATCTTCTCTCCAGCTTTCGCTTTTCCTTCAAGATAATTTGGAATTTGAGGCTCTTCGTGAGGTTTTCTTCCTATGCCATGTCCGCAGAAATCTTTAAGTGGAATATATCCAGCATCTTTAATAGATGTCTGAAGAATTAAAGAGAGTTCCTTAAAACGCATTCCTACTTTGATTTTACTTATTGCTGTGTAAAGAGTATCTTTTGCACAAGCGATAAGTGCTTCATCCTCTTGAGTAATCTTACCGACACCCATAGTGATAGCAGCATCACCAAACCAACCATCAAGTTCAGTCCCAATATCAAAACCGATAACATCACCCTCTTGGAGTTTATAATCAGTCGGAATACCGTGAATGATAACACTATTTAAAGATGTACAGACTGCGTTAGGAAAACCATAAAGACCTTTAAATGATGGAATAGCACCATGACTACGGATGTAATCTTCAGCCATTGCATCAAGCTCTTTAAGTGTCATTCCTGCTTTTGTCTTAGTTCGGAGGAGTTCGAGTGCACCACCAACAATCTTGTTGGCAGCGCGAAGTTTTTCTATCTCTTGAGGTTTTCTAAGTGAAATTGCCATCGTTAAAGACCAACTGCACTTAGAGTTTCATATTTGCTCATATAAATCTGAGCTTCAATTTTTCTCATCGTATCAAGTGCAACCTGAACAACGATTAAAACTGCAGTACCACCGAAGAAGAATGGAACACCCATCCCTTTAATAATCATAAATGGAAGAGTAGCGATAAGACCAAGATAAAGAGCACCAGTAACAGTAAGTCTGCTAGCAGTATCATTTAAAAAGTTCTTTGTCGCCTCACCAGTACGAATACCAGGAATAAATCCACCTTGGCGTTTAAGATTATCAGCAATATCTTTTGCATTAAAAGTAATACTTGCATAAAAGAATGCAAAGAAGATTACAAATGTAAAAGTCAAGAAGTTAAAAAAGTAACTACTTGGATTTAGTACATCAGCAATAGCCATAATAGTAGGGTTAGTACTAGAAGACAATACTGTCATAGGGAACATTAAAATAGCACTTGCAAAGATTACTGGAATAACACCAGCAAGGTTCACTTTAATAGGTATATAGTTCATTATACGCTTGTTTTGGTTTTGCATCATCGTCTTTTTTGCATAAGTTATAGCAATACGACGTTCACCAAGTTCAACATATATGATGACTGCTACAGTTCCTAAAACAAGAATAAGTATACCGATAACAGTGATAAAATTCATAGCACCTGTATTTACCATTGTTACAGTTTTACCAATAGCATTTGGTATTGCTGATACGATACCTGCGAAGATAATCAGAGATATACCGTTACCGATACCACTTTGCGTTATCTGCTCACCAATCCACATAAGAAGCATAGTCCCTGCAAGCATTGAGATAGCAGAAAGCATAATAAACGTGTTGTGATCAGCTAAAATAGCACTATTACCACTAGGACCTGTAAGACTCTGAAGTCCAACACTAACACCTATCGCTTGAATTATAGTAATAACAATAGTCGCATAACGAATAATTTGCATATACTTAACCATACCGTCACGCTCTTTTTTCATCTGTCCTAAAGTAGGGAAAGTTGCAGCTAAAAGCTCCATGATGATTGAGGCGGTAATGTAAGGCATAATACCAAGGGAAATAATAGATAGTCTTTTGATAGCATTACCACTGAACATATTCATAAGTCCAAGAGAATCTGATTGGTGTGCATCGAAGAAAGAGGCAATAACTGATGTATCTACACCTGGAACTGGCACATAAGCCAGCAGGCGATAGACAAATAAAAAACCGATAGTAATAAGTATCTTATTAACTAGATTTTTATTCATAATAACTAGTTACCTGTAGTAGTAACGTTTTCGTCTTTAATTTTTGAAGCAAGATCTTTTGCACCAGCTCCAACTAATTTAACTTTAGCAACTGCGCTACCCATCTTGTGAACACCACGAATTGACTCGATAGTAATTTCAGAAAGTTCTGCAACTGCTTTAATTTTTGTAACATTAATTACATATGGCTTTACAAGATGAGAAGTAAATCCTATCTTAGGCATACGCTTTGCAAGTGGCTGTTGACCACCTTCAAAGTTACGTTTTCTCTTGTAACCTGAACGAGATTTCTGACCTTTTTGACCACGTGCTGCAGTCTTACCAGTACCAGAAGCTTGTCCACGTCCAACACGTTTACGGTTAGAAGTAGAACCTTCGCAAGGTGTTAAATTTTCAATACCCATCAATTATCCTTTAAGTCTACCAAGTGCTTCGACAGTTGCGCGCACTAGAGTGTTAGGGTTGTTAGAACCGATTGATTTTGTAAGAATATCTTGTATTCCTGCAAGCTCAAGAACTGGACGAGCAGCTCCACCAGCGATAACACCAGTACCTTCAGATGCTGGCTTAAGAAGAACACGAGAAGCGTTATACTTATGCTCAATATCATGTGCTATTGTTGTACCTTTAATACTTACAGTTGTAAGATTTTTAAACGCATTATCAACAGCTTTACGAATAGCATCAGGAACTTCTTTCGCTTTTCCCATACCATAACCGATAGTACCATTCTTGTCACCAACTACGATAAGAGCAGTAAAACGGAAACGTCTACCACCTTTAACAACTTTAGTTACACGACCAATATTTACAATTGACTCTTCAAAATCATCTCTGTTAATTTCCATCATGTCTCCTTAGAACTTAATTTCGTTAGCACGAAGTGCATCACCAAATGCAGCGATTACGCCGTGATATTGGTAACCATTACGGTCAAATACAATAGAAGTGATGTTAGCAGCTTTTAGTGTAGCAGCGAATGCTTCACCAAGTGCTGTAGCACCCTCTTTGTTTGCAGATTTTCCTAGTGTTTTAGAGTGAGCAGCACATAGTGTTGCTCCAGCTAAATCGTCTATAGCTTGTACACTTAGGTAACGATTTGATTTAAATACAGAAACACGAGGAAGTGTAGCACTACCAGATATTTTTGCACGAATACGTAACTTACGTCTAAGACGGTTTGCTACTTTGCTTTTTAATACTTTTGCATTCATATTTTAATACCTTCCCTTACTTCTTAGCAGTCTTACCGGCTTTACGCACGATATGCTCTTCCATGTACTTAACACCTTTACCTTTGTAAGGCTCTGGTGGACGGAAACTTCTGATTTTTGCAGCTGCAGCACCTAAAAGTTGCTTGTCATGACTCTTGAGAGTGATAACATTTTTTTCAACTGTTGCTTCAAGACCATCAACTAAATCAAAGTTAATATCATGAGAGTGACCAAGTTGTAAGTTAAGCACTTTACCTTTAACGGCAGCTCTATAACCAACACCATTAATCTCTAACTGTTTTGTATATCCAGTTGTTAAACCGATTACAATATTGTTAGCTAATGCTCTATAAGTTCCCCAAAAAGCTCTGTGCTCTTTAGCTTCTGATTTAGTAGCAAAAGTGATAGTTGTTCCATCAATAGCAAAATCAACATTTCCTTTTGTATCTAAGTCCATAGTTACTTTACCTTTAGTAAAAGTAATAACATCTCCATTTGTACTAACTGCGATGTCAGCTCCAAAATCTACTGGTAATTTTCCAATTCTTGACATATTATCTCCCTACCAAACCGTACACATAACTTCACCACCAATGCCAAGCTCATAAGCTTTGTCATTAGAAAGAACGCCATGTGATGTACTTACAATAATAGTACCATAACCATTTTTGAAACGTTTAATCTCTTCTTTACCTTTGTAAACACGTCTACCAGGCTTAGAGACTCTTTTCATTTCATTGATAACTGTTTTACCATCTTCATTGTATTTAAGTACAACTTTGATTGTCTTTTTAACGCCATCTTCGAGAACATTTGCAGACTCAAGGTAACCTTTTTCTACTAAGATATTTGCTAATGCTTCAATACTTTTTGAGTGTACTAAAGTAGTAACTGGTAATCTTCTCATACCTGCATTACGAACACGAGTTAACGCATCTGATACTAGATCATTAATTGCCATTATTTTTCCTTAATGTGGATGTCCTCGAAAGGACATCTGCTATTGTTAGGAGTTTCAATCTGGAGGCTAAAGCCTACCAGCTTGACTTTCTAACACCTGGGATTAATCCCTCGTTTGCCATTTTTCTAAAACAGATACGACAAATTCCGAAATCTCTAAGTACTGAGTGTGGACGACCACAGATTTGACATCTTGTGTATCCACGTACTTTGAATTTAGGTTCTCTTGCCGCTTTTGCGATCATAGACTTCTTAGCCATTAGTTACTCCCTTTAGTGAAAGGCATTCCCATTTTCTCTAAAAGAGCAAATCCTGCCTTATCTGAATCAGCTGTAGTTACTACAGTGATATTCATACCGTGGATTTGCATGATAGAATCATAGCTAACCTCTGGGAAGATAAGTTGTTCTTGAAGACCGAAGTTATAGTTACCACGACCATCAAAACCATTTCTTGGAACACCACGGAAATCTTTTACACGTGGAAGTGCAATAGCTACAAGGCGGTCTAAGAAATCATACATATTTTCACCACGAAGAGTAACACGTACACCAACAGGCATACCCTCACGAACTTTAAAACCTGCAATAGATTTGTTCGTAATTACAGTTGACGCTTTTTGACCAGCGATAGTTGTAATTGTGTCTTCGATGTTTTTGATAAGCTTGTTATCTTTCATTGCAAAACCAGTACCAACAGAGATGATAATCTTCTCTACTTTTGGTGTTTGCATAGGATTTTTAATTCCTAATTCAGCTTGTAATTCAGATTTTAAACCTAAATATTTTTCTTTTAAGCGTGCCATCTAATTATGCCTCCACTTTACGTACATTTGAAGCATCGATTGGCATCTCTTTATTGATATGACCACCTTTTGCATTCTCTTCAGTTGGTTTAATAGCTTTTTTCGCTATTTTACAACCCTCAACGATAACCTTGTTTTTCTTAGGCATAACTGCAACAACAGTAGCCTTAGTTCCACGATCATCTCCAGCGATAATTTCTACAGTATCACCTTTTTTGAAATTAAACTTTGACATTAAACAACCTCCGGCGCAAGAGAAACGATCTTCATGAAACCAGCGTAACGTACTTCACGACCAACAGGTCCAAAAATACGAGTACCAATTGGCTCTCTCTTGTCATCAAGGATTACAGCTGCGTTATCATCAAAACGAATTAATGAACCGTTTTCACGTTGGATCTCTTTATGAGTTCTCACAACAACAGCTTTAACAACCTTACCTTTTTTAACTTTAGCAGTTGGAGTCGCTTTCTTTACAGAAGCGACAATAACGTCACCTACTGAAGCATAACGACGCTTAGAACCACCAAGCACTTTAATACACATAATCTCTTTTGCACCTGTGTTATCAGCTACATTTAAACGAGTAAAACCTTGGATCATTATTTTGCTCCTGTTACTACTGTTTTAAGTCTAAAAGATTTAGTCTTAGAAAGTGGGCGACATTCAACTGCAATAATCTCGTCTCCAACTTTAACTTCATTACGCTCATCATGTACTAAGTACTTTTTGAAACGTTTTACAACTTTGTGGTAACGAGGGTGCATAACACGACGCTCTACAACGATAGATACCGTCTTATCACCTGACTTAGTTACTACTTTACCTTGAATTTCACGTTTATGTGTCATCAATAGGCTCCTTAGTTAGCTACTGCACTAAGTGCAGTATTTATCTTAGCAATATCTTTTTTAGCAATACGTAGTTCACTAGTATTTTGAAGTTGCATCATTTTTTGTTTAATCTTAAGAGTAAACAGTTCAGTCTTTTTTTCTTTGAGCTGTGCGTTAAGCTCAGCTACTGTTTTATCTGCTAAATCAGAATATTTCATTGCTCATCTCCGCAGTGATAATTTTACATTTGAATGGTAACTTGTGCATAGCAAGAGTTAAAGCTTCACGAGCGATCTCTTCTGGAATACCAGCTATTTCAAATATGATACGACCTGGCTTAATATTCATAACCCATTGATCAACAGCTCCCTTACCTTTACCCATACGAGTTTCAAGAGGCTTAGCAGTTAATGGCTTAGCTGGGAATACACGAATCCACATCTTACCTTGACGCTTAAGATGACGTGTTGCAGAGATACGTGCTGACTCAATTTGACGAGAGTTAATACGACCAGCTTCAACAGCTTTAAATGCGATGTCACCAAAAGCTAAAGAGTATCCTGAACGAGCGTAACCACGGTTACGTCCCTTCATTACTTTACGATATTTTGTTCTTTTTGGCATTAACATAATTATTCAGCCTTTTCTTTTCTTGGAGTACGACGCTTACGATCTTGCTTCTCTTCTGCTACTTCAGCAGGGATTCCTTTAGTAAGAACTTCCCCTTTGAATATCCATACTTTAATACCGATGATTCCATAAGTAGTATGAGCTTCTGCAAAACCGTAATCGATTTTAGCACGAAGAGTATGAAGTGGAACACGTCCCTCTAAATACCACTCAGTACGAGCCATTTCAGCTCCACCAAGACGACCAGCAACAGCGATTTTGATACCCTTAGCACCAGAACGTTGTGCACCTTGCATAACTTTTTTCATAGCTCTACGGAATGCAACACGACGCTCTAACTGAGTACCAACATTTTCAGCAACAAGTTGAGCAGAAGTTTGAGCTTTCTTCTCTTCTTTGATATTTACAGAAATTGTTTTACCAATAAGCTTTTGAAGATTACTCTTAAGCTTTTCGATATCAGCACCTTTCTTCCCGATAATAATACCAGGACGAGCAGCAACGATAGTTACACGAAGTCTTTTAACTGTTCTCTCAATGATGATGTTAGCAACACCAGCATAGTAAAGCTCTTTCTTTAAAAATGTTCTTATCTTGTGATCTTCACCTAAAGCAGCAGGAGCTGTTTTAAAGTTAGGGAACCAACGGCTCTCCCAGTTACGGTTGATACCAAGACGTAAACCAATAGGATTAACTTTTTGACCCATACTATTT
>JALUKS010000162.1 GCA_027056465.1 Sulfurimonas sp. | reverse complement strand
GAGAGTATCGCTGATCTTCTTGAAGATGAGGGTTACCTCGTCTCTCACTTTACTAATGGTTCAGATGCACTTGATGCCATCTACAAAGAGAAGTTCGATCTCTATCTTTTAGACATCAATGTTCCTCTTATAGATGGACTCTCTCTTCTTCGTGAACTACGTGAGGCAGAGGATACAACTCCCACCATATTTCTTACTTCACATAAAGATAAAGAGAGCCTAAAAAAAGGTTTTGAGAGTGGTGGAGATGATTATATCACGAAACCTTTTGATAATGATGAACTCCTTTGGCGTTTACAAGCACTCTTAAAACGTACAAAAAAAGATTTGCCAACAGAGGTAGGAAAACTACAACACGATGCAGAGCATAAGAGTATTTACTACGATGGTAAACTTTTAGAACTTTCAAGAAAAGAGTATGATTTTTTAGTTTTACTGATAAACCATGTAAACACGACTGTACCAAAAGAGCTTATTTTAGAAGAGCTTTGGAGTGTAGAGGAGGGTGGTAGTGATGGAGCTGTCCGCGTTTATGTGAACCGTCTCAAACAGTTACTCCCAGAGGTTACTATAGAAAATATTAGAGCAGTTGGGTATAGGCTTGTTTGTTAGTCAGAGGATTAATATCTTTATCTACTATTTTGTGACAGTAGTGTTTTTTGTTGGAGCAATCTATTATTTTACAACACTACTTGTCGTTACAAATTTATACATTTTATCCGTTGCCTTTCTTTGCTTTATCATCCTTTCTGGTATCTTTATCTCAAAACTTGCCGTAGATCCTCTTGAGGAGTATGTAAAAAATCTACAAGAGCTTTCCAAAGAGACTCTTCATGAGCTGAACCTTCCTGTAAGTACTATAAAAACAAATACTCAAATGCTTCAAAAAGCTCTTGAGGATAAGAAAAGTATAAAGAGATTGGGACGAATAGAGAGTGCTTGTTCTATGTTAGAAGAGAGGTATAAAGAACTTGATTATATGATAAAAATGCAGAGTCGCGAAGATATAAGTGAGAAGTTTTCTCTTAAAGAGCTGGTTGAGGAGAGGGTAGTATTTTTTAGGACTCTCTATCCTCAGATGCTGTTTGAACTGCAAGCTGATGATGTAGAAGTGATGAGTGATAAAACGGGAGTGGGCAAAGTTATTGACAATATTGTTGATAATGGGGTAAAATACTCCAATCAATTACAAAAAATAAAAATCAGACTTCATGAGACTACACTATCCATAGAAGATTTTGGAATAGGTATGGATGAAGTAGAAGTTCTTCATATCTTTGATGTCTATTATCAGTCAAATAACACTGTACAAGGATTTGGAATAGGGCTTAGTATGGTAAAAAGATTTTGTGATAAAAACAGTATAGGACTCAGCTTTGACTCTGTACCACAAAGAGGCACAAAAGTTGAGTTAGAATTTAAAAAACTAGGAACTTAAATGGAAAAAGCAGATATATTAAACTACGCAGAAGATGCTCTTGATTACGGAGTTATGGGAATTCTTATCCTTATGAGCATTGTGACACTATGGCTCTTTATAGAGCGTATGATGTTTTACAAGAGTGTAAGAACTGAGGATTATGAGTATAGAGATAATCTTGAGTTAGAGTTGACAGATAACATAGGAGTTTTGAGCGCCATCGGTACAAATGCCCCTTATATCGGTCTATTAGGTACAGTTGTCGGGATTATGATAACTTTTTACACTATGGGTGATGTTGGTGCAGTAGATGCAAAAAAAATTATGGTTGGACTTGCACTTGCTCTTAAAGCAACGGCGATGGGGCTTGTAGTCGCCATGCCAGCTATCGTTGCTTATACTATAGCACTTCGTAAGGTTGAGCGAATTTTAACGAAATTCGATGTAGAGCAAGAGGCAAAAGCGAACTGATGGCAAAGTGTAAAAAAAGTCATAAGAAGTTTGACTCTATAAATGTTATCCCTTTTATAGACATTATGCTTGTACTGCTTGTGATGGTGCTTACAACAGCAACTTTTATCAAGCAGGGTGTTATTCCTGTTGATCTTCCTTCGGCTAAAGCAACAGATAAAAAAGATACAAAAAAAGAGGTAACAGTTTATGTAAATGCCAAGGGTGAGATGTTTTTTGAAAAAGAGAAAGTTGATTTGGCGACACTAGAGTCAAAACTCTCGACTATCTCAAAAAAGCAAACTGTTATCCTTAGAAGTGATAAAGAGTCAAAGTTCCAAGATTTCGTAAGTGTGATGGACATACTCAAACGTCTTGGTCATGAACAGCTCTATATCGTTACGAAAAAGTAATATTAAAAAAGGAGAGATTAAAATGTCAAGAAAACTAATCAGCTTCGACTGGGCAATAAAAAGAATCCTAAGAAGTAAAGCAAACTTTGAAATCCTAGAGGGTTTCTTATCTGAACTTCTCAAAGAAGATATAACAATCCTAGAAGTACTAGAA
>JALUKS010000161.1 GCA_027056465.1 Sulfurimonas sp. | reverse complement strand
AGAGTACTCTTTTCCTATGTGACAATGGAGGTGGTATTCCTAAAGACATCATTAACTCAGTCTTTGACCCCTACTTCACTACAAAGTTTGCTTCTTCAGGGACAGGCATCGGTCTCTACATCGCAAAAAATATCATTACATCTCGTATGAAAGGGGAACTACATGTCAAAAATACTCAAAATGGATGTTGTTTTAGTATCACACAAGAGCAGCAAATTCTCAAGAAGTAACAGATAAAATATACACTCACACTACTCACATTCTTGAAGATCTTAATAATACTTCACAGATTAGTACAAGAACAAAACCCAAAAAGTTTTACTAAGAGTTAATCCTCTTCTTCTTTCTCAGCATGTTTCATAACCATCGCTCTATAGGCATCATCTTTTGGCACTAAACCAGCTTCATAAAGAAACTGACTCGCTAAAAAGTTCTGCTTTTTCACCTTGTCATATCTTGCAAAACTCAAAAAGAGTATATCTTTTGCTCGTGTTACTGCTACATAAAAGAGGCGGCGTTCCTCATCGAGACTTCCACCGCGTTGCATCAGTTTTCTGTTTGGAAAACGCCCATCCATAAGGTCAACTACATAAACTTCTTTATACTCTAGTCCCTTACTCGCATGAATAGAGAGGAGATTTACTCCCTCACCTTGTGTTAGGTCTGAGGAGCCGAGTATCATGGCGTTTAAGAAACGTTCATGTTCGGAGTAGGGTTTTGTAAGCTCTCTTAGAAGCATATTTTTTCTCTCTATTCGGACAAGTGCTTCTGTCTTTTGCTTTTCATCAATACTTCCATCTTTGAGTGTTGCACGCTTTGTCGCTAGGACATCTGCTATGTACTTAAAGAGTTCAGATTTTGTTATCTTGTCTACAACTGTACTTGGTTTTTTTACACCCTTAAGGTCACGAAAAAGTAGATAAAAGTTATGCACAAATGTAGCAGACTCTTTTGTGAGTCGTGGGTGTTTAAGCACTGGGTTTTTCATAAACTTTGGCTCAAAACCTAGCTTTGCATACTTCCCTACAGCTCCAAGTTCTAAGAACTCATCGAAGAGTCCGAGTTGGCGGTTGAGTTTGCGTTTCTCAAAAGGATTACTCATAGACTCATCAGGTGCATACAGACCATAAAACATGCTCCCCTGCCCTAGAGTCTTAAGTGCAAGATAGAGTTCTTTTGCCATAGCGGAACCTATCCCACGAGCGAACTCGAAGAGGTGTATAAACGCCATCATATCTGACTCGTTTACAAGCAGAGTATAAAGGTCAAGAATAGCTTTTACCTCTCGAGCATCAAAAAAGCTCGTACCACCCTTGCGTTTACAAGGGATATCTAGCTCTCTTAACCCTACTTCTATACCATCAGCCGAAGAGTTATTACGAAAGATAACCGCAATCTCTTCATGTGGCGTTTGAGAGTCTCGTATCATCGCAGCCATTGCATGGTACTGATCGAAGAGCTCATCAAACGCGATAAGACTCGGTGCCTTTGCATCAAAATTTCGTGTCACTTCTAACTGCTTTGGATAGATACGTTCGTTATGTTCTATCACCTTAGTAGCAAGAGAGAGAATAGGACGAGAGGAGCGGTAGTTCTTTGTCAAAGTATGCACATGAGCCTCAGGAAATTTCTTCGTAAATCCCCCGATAATCCCTATATCTGCACCATTAAACGCATAGATACTCTGGTCATAATCCCCTACACAAAAAAGAGAAGGTGGATTCATCACATCTATAAGAGTCCCTTGCAAGGCATTTGTATCTTGGTACTCATCAACAAGTACCTCTTTATAGCCGAGATTCTTTGTCTTACACATCTCACGAAAGTTAAGTAAAAGGTCGTTAAAGTTTACGAAACCATACTCGTGTTTTAACTTCTCGAACTCATCAACGACATCAGCATAAATGATAGCAAATTGTGAGTGTTCCTCGTACTTCTCTTTGACCCAGTCCTCGAAGTTTTTCTCTAACTCGGTGTTTTGGTAAAAAGAGTACATATCGTAGAGGTGATTACCACCATAGGGTGTTACATCAGCATCTATGTGAGAAAAGTTACGTTTTTCAAAAACAGAACGGAAGAGTGTTTTTAACTCTCGTTGCTGTTTTAGAACTACTTTTTTATCCTGTTTTTTCAACCATCGGTAACTTACCGCATGAAAGGTACCAGCGTCAATCTGTTTTGCGACACCTGCACCGAAATACTCCGCCACACGAGCGACCATTTCAGCGGCTGCTTTGTTTGTAAAGGTAAGCAGAAGTATCTCACTAGGTTGGATGTTTTGTGCGAGAAGATGACCGATGCGACCAACTATAGTAGAGGTCTTTCCAGTTCCAGCAGAAGCGATGATAAGATTTTGGGCATACGAAGAGGTAGCGGCTGCATACTGTTCTTCATTTAAACGTGATAAAGGCATTTTGCAATTATAGCTTAGGGAGTTTAAAGCTTGCTAATTATCTCTGTATTTCAGATCAAAGATATAGGTAAATCTCCACGAGAATTGATAACAATTCTCAGTAGATAAATTTAAGATACTATATCCATTAGAACAGATACTTTTTATGACACTTTTTGCACTTATTAAAGGGCAACAACTTTTAAAGAGATTCTCCTATGCTGTAAAAAATAAAATGCTTCAGCACTGGAGAGTTGAGACCTATGCCGTGAACGAAGTGAGGAAATACTCTTGGAGTTCCATTACCACTTAGATATGCTGATGAAAGAAGAAGAAGAAGACGACCATATAGCTTATATTAACCCCTTTGTATATCTATTTTTAGAAGCTTTGCTTTGAATCTATATCAAATATTTTTTAATACTCATAAAGAAGAAAAAATACTATTTGGGGCTAAACCTAACTATGGCAAATATTGCTCATGGTTGTCGATATGATGATTTAGCTTCTAGTTTATTTGAAATATAATTAAACTGCGAATTTCAAAAAAACAAGACACTGACCTTAGGATAGTTCTGTCAAAAAAATAGCTTTTTTCATAGAAAATCAAAAATATTCAATTTTAGTGTATTTCAATCTAGATTTTTAATGCATTTTTATGAATTCTCAAAAAGATTGATGTGGAACTGTCTCATCGGATTTACCTATCAAAGATATATATTGTTGCTAAATTATACAAGCAAGCTCTTTTAAAGTGCTATAATACTTTTATTATCCAAGTAAAGGATTATACACAACGATAACTGATACAAAAACACTACAGATAATTTCTAATGAGACTAAAGATTCTATCAAGTAGATAAATGTTGTCACACCTTCTGTCTATACTTCTATATTTACAAACTTTTCTAAAAAACGTGATGCAGAAATAGAAGATGGTATGCTTGCTATGATATAGCTCAACTACTTCAAGCTCATAAATCTTATGGGTATAAGTGCTTACACCACTGAGGATGAGCTTACATCAGCAATAGAGCTTGCTGATAAAATATGTATGGAGATAAACTCAAGATTAAAAAAAGAGTTACAGGCATAGAAGTAGCATAATTTATGAAACCTTTATGACTCTTTAGATATAATCGCGCAATTAATTTAAGGCGAAATTATGTCAGAAAACAGATACAACCCACAAGAGACAGAAAATAGATACTACAAAATATGGGAAGAACGTAAGTACTTCGAGATAGATGGCAACAGAGCCATTCAAGAAGAGGGAAAAAACTTCTCCATCATGATGCCACCACCAAATGTAACAGGGCGTTTACATATCGGTCATGCACTCACTTTTACCCTACAGGACATCATCACTCGTTACAAACGTATGGATGGATACAAAACACTCTGGCAACCAGGGACAGACCATGCAGGAATCGCTACACAAAATGTCGTAGAGAAACAACTCCTTGCTGAGGGTACTACAAAAGAGGAACTCGGACGCGAAAAGTTTTTAGAGCGTGCATGGAAGTGGAAAGCAGAATCTGCTGGTATCATGACTGAACAACTCCGTGTTATGGGAGTAAGCCCTGCTTGGGAGCGTGAGCGTTTCACTATGGATGCAGGACTCCAAAAGTCCGTAAAAGAGGCGTTTGTAAAACTCTATGATGATGGCTTAATCGTTCGTGGCAACTACATGGTAAACTGGTGTACACACGATGGTGCGCTCTCGGACATCGAAGTAGAACACGAAGACCATGACGGTAAATTTTACTATATGACTTACCCATTTGCTGATGGCAGTGGTAGCGTTGAAGTCGCGACTACAAGACCTGAGACATACTTCGGTGATACGGCTGTTATGGTTCACCCTGATGATGAACGCTACAAAGCAATTCTAGGAAAAGAGATAAAACTCCCACTCCTTGAGAGAACTGTTAAAATCATCGCTGATGAGCATGTTGATATGGATTTCGGAACAGGTGTGGTAAAAGTAACACCTGCACACGACCAAAATGACTACGAAGTCGGTAAACGCCACGACTTAGAGTTTATCACTGTTTTTGATGAGAAGGGAATTTTAAACGACTATGCTGGAGAGTTCAAAGGTTTAGAGCGTATGGAAGCTCGTGACATCATCGTTAAACGCCTTGATGAAGAGGGATTTATAGTCAAGATAGAAGACCATAAACATCAAGTAGGTCACTGTTACAGATGTAAAAATATCGTAGAGCCTTATATCTCAAGACAGTGGTTTGTGAAAAAAGAAGTAGCTGACAAGTCAATAGAGAAAACAAATGAGGGTGAAGCGCAGTTCTTCCCTCCTCACTGGATCAACTCGTACAACTCTTGGATGGGTGAACTTCGTGACTGGTGTATCTCTCGCCAACTCTGGTGGGGACATCAGATACCAGTATTTTACTGTGATGATTGTGGGCATGAGTATGCGACTACCGATGAACACCCTACTACTTGTCCTAAGTGTGGTAGTAAAAACTTAACACAAGATCCTGATGTTCTCGATACTTGGTTCTCTTCTGCACTCTGGCCATTCTCTACACTCGGTCATGCAAATGGCGAAGAGGGAAAAGGCACACTCTGGAATGAATCCGATATGGCAGACTTCTATCCAAACACTCTGCTTATTACAGGCTTTGACATTCTCTTCTTCTGGGTAGCTAGAATGATGATGATGGGTGAGAACTTTAACGGTAAACTTCCATTTAACCATATCTATCTCCATGCGCTTGTAAGAGATGCCAATGGTGATAAGATGAGTAAATCTAAAGGAAATGTTGTTGATCCTCTCGACACAGTTGAAAAGTACTCTGCAGACATCCTACGTTTTACACTTGCAATATCTGCTGCACAGGGTCGTGACATCCGAATGAGTGATGAGAAACTAGAACTTAACCGTAACTTCACAAACAAACTCTATAATGCAACAAAATATCTACAGATGAATGTAGATGTTTTCCCTGACCTCACTAGCTTTTGTGTAGAGAGTGACCTCGGTCGCTATATGATGAGCCGTCTCAACTTCACCACAAAAGAGGTTCGTGCAAACCTTGATGAGTATAAGTTCAACGATGCAGCCCTCGTGCTTTACAAATTCCTATGGAATGAGTTTTGTGGTTGGGGTATTGAGCTTTCTAAGGCTGATAAAGCATCTATAGTAGAACTCGGAGCTATTTTCAAAGAAGCTATGAAACTCCTCCACCCATTTATGCCATTTATCACGGAGTATCTCTATCATGAGCTTAGTGGCACAACTCTTGAAGAGGGCGAATCTATCATGCTTATGCGTTACCCTAGCAAGACAAAACAACGCAAAGAGGAGAAGACTTTTGAGGTCATTATGGATGCTATTGTCTCTATCAGACGTGCAAAAGTTCTTGTAGATTTAGCCAACCAAAAGATAGAAAAAGCCTTTGTCAAGATAGATGGTCTTAGCGAAAAAGAGCAGAATATGATGCGACCTTTTATCATCAAACTTGCGAAAGTTGAAATCTTAGAGTTTACAGAGTCTAAAATAGCAAACGCAGTAAGTGACATCTCCGACAAGTGTGAGACTTTCATCCCAACTGATAGCATAGACCTCACACCTATCATCACAAAACTAGAGCGCCAAGATGAGAAGCTTCAAAAAGAGATAGGCAAATTAAACGGAATGTTAAATAATGAAAGATTTGTAGCAAACGCACCAGAAGATGTACTAGAAAAAAATCGTACTCAACTTGCAGATGCAACTGCTAAACGCGAGAAAGTTTTAGAGCAACTTAGCTCTTTGAAAAAATAGTCTCTAGAGTATTAGAAGTTCTGATTTGAGTTAAATCAGCTTTAAGATAAAGCACAAAACTCGAACCTGTAAATTTCAGTGCAGATTTCAAAGTAAATTTGTTCTTGAAATTTTAGAGGGTGAAAAGACTATCAACGAGATAGCAAGTAAATATGAAGTATTATTAACAAATCTCAAACAATGAGAGACTGTAAATAATTCTGTGTCAGCACCTAAATTCAAGTAACATTATATCACAAACTTAATTTACCTTCTAATCGCTCCTTGAAATGAATTGATAACTGAGAAATAGTGAGACTCCAATTTCTAATAGGCATAGTCCACTTTCTTTGGGCATTCATAATCCCAGCATAAAGTAGCTTAAGTAGGCTATTATCGTTAGGAAAAGCACCTTTTGTTTTTGTGAGTGTTCTAAACTGACGGTGTACTGATTCAATGATATTAGTGGTATAAATAATACGTCTTATATCCTCTGAATATTTAAAGTAATTTGTTAAATGTTCCCAGTTATTTCTCCAAGAGTTAAAGACTATAGGGTACTTTTTACCCCATTTTTCTTCTAGCTTATTTAGCTCAATTTCAGCCTCTTCTTTTGTAAAAGCTTTATATACCTTTTTGAGTTCACTTGCAAACTGTTTTTGATCTTTAGAGGCAATATATTTAAGGCTATTTCTTATTTGGTGAACGACACAGAGTTGCACTTCTGTCTCTGGGAATACTGCATTGATAGCTTCGGGAAAGCCTTTGAGTCCATCTACTGAGGCAATGAGTATATCGTCTACTCCACGGTTTTGTAGGTCAGTAAGTACCTGTAGCCAGAACTTGGCACCTTCACTCTCATTGAGGTAAAGCCCTAATATCTCTTTTTTACCTTCAAGGTTTACACCTAAAACTGTATAAAAAGCTTTTGAAATATAAGTACCTTCTTCTCTTACTTTGTAGTGAATAGCATCAAGATATAAGAAGGGGTATACTGACTCAAGAGGTCGTTTTTTCCACTCTTCAAGCTTAGGTATAAGTTTGTCTGTGACAGCTGTTATTGCAGGCTTAGAAAAGTGTACACCATACATATCTTCGATATGATCTGCTATTTGTGAATAGCTTTTCCCTAATGCAAAGAGTGAGAGCATTTTTTCTTCGAGTTCATCACTCATATGTGTTTGATTTTTCTTAACTAGTTCAGGCTGCCCTGAGCGAAGTGAGGAAATGCTCTCGGGGTACAAAACTACCATTACGATCTCGTGGTACATCAAGAATAAACTCACCACTTGAGGACTTCATTGTTTTTGAAGTAGTCCCATTTTTACGGTTCTTTTCTAAGTCTTGAGCCAAGTGTGTTTCTTGTAATGCCATCTCTGTGAGTTGCTTAATAAGGGGTGCTAACGCACCATCTTTACCGCCAATACCTTTACCTGCTTTGAGTTGTTCTGCAAACTCTATAACGTCTATTTCCATTTTCATCTGTTTTTCCTTCTGTGTTCAATATTTTATCTAATTGACACAGAATTGTTTACAGTCCCATGCATACCACTCTTTTATTGGTAGTTGTGCTGTAATGATAATAGAACCGTTAAGTGTTCTTTCTTCTATAATCTCAAAGAGATCATTTATCTCATCACCTTTGAGTGGAGTAACTCCGAAGTCATCAAGAAGTAGAAGTTTAAACTTTGATATCTTTGCAAGTGTCTTTGTGTAACTTCCATCAAGCCTTGCCATCTTTATCTCTTCAAGTAGAGTTGTCACTCTATAATATTTTTGACCTTCAAGTTTTGGAAGGTATGTTGCATCAATATGCAAATATCCTGATTCATACTCTTTGAACTTTTTAGCTTTAGCTTTTTGTTCGACTGGTACTCTATTTATATCAAAGGC